>CAVTDA010000158.1:0-6609 GCA_963733285.1 uncultured Acidobacteriota bacterium | reverse complement strand
TTTGACAATTCCAGCATTTGGAGCAGGACAAGAGACCCCTCACCCGGCCGTCCGTCGGCTGACGGATTCCGGCCTGCCCTCTCCCCTCGGAGAGGGATCTTGATTTTTTCCGGGGGTTATAAAGCACCCACGAACAGATGCCTCTCCACGGGGAGAGGCCGCATCCGGCGGCTGACGGACCACCCTCTCCCCTGGGAGAGGGAAAGGGGATTTTCAGCGCGTCCGCGCGAAGGAGGATGCGGCGGCATCGCCGCAAGAAATCCCTTACCTTCTCCCGGGGGAGAAGGTGGCTGAGGGACGAAGCCGGATGAGGGGTCTCTTACCGACGGTGGCGGCTAAGCTCCTTTGAGGGGCAGGCACCGTAAAGCCTGCGGCTTTGCCGGAGGATATTTACTATCCCAGTTTCTGTGTAAGCCCCCGGATTTCAGTGACGATTTGTGCCTTTTTGAACTCGATGAGGTCGTGTTAATGAATAGGAAAACTGAATGGCGGAGGGAGAGGGATTCGAACCCCCGAGCCCCTTCGGGGCTAACGGTTTTCAAGACCGCCGGTTTCAACCGCTCACCCATCCCTCCGGTTTTTGCCTTTCATTAGCTTACATCTAGAAGCGGACCACTGTCACCCTTTGCGAAAACATTCGCAGGATGTTCCGTCAACTTATGAGGATGGCCATTTCCGCGTTATCAAGGCAGGATCTCAACCCAGAGTGCATTCTTCTCCTCGGGGTGCGGAGACAATTGCGAAACCGTGGATCAAAAACGAAACGGGGAACCGCTTTCGGCTCCCCGTCTCTGGTATTATTTGTTTGTGCCTTGGCAGCGTCCGCGGAGCGTAACCAAGGTGCACACCGCAAGAGCGGCGTAGTCATTTGACGTTCATATTCATGCCCGGTGGAGTCATAGCTCCCCCATTTGGCACAGTTTTCTTTTACTCCTCCACTTGGACAATTGCAAGCACCTTTTTGATCTCATAGCCGCAACAGCGCCGGGGCCTTATGAACTGCCTTGTGAGCCAACGCCAATGGCAGCAACCCCCATCAATCGCTGTGCAACAGGGCGAGGTGAATGAACCGGGATCCTGTCGATCGGAAACAGTTCCAGAGCCCATTCTCGACCGCTTGGATCCCGCCTTCGCCTCTCAGGGTTGGAACTTACTCGATTGTTGCCAAGCCTGATAAATGTGAATCCCCGCCAGCACGATGCCGTAGAGAACCACCACGACCGTGAGGACCTGGCCCCACCAGTCGATGCGCGCGAGCTTCGCGGTCATCTCCATGTGCTCTTTGGCTCGGCTCGTGTCTTCCAGAACATCCAGACTCGCGTCTTCCCGCTTGGCAAGCCGTATTCGGGAAACCAACAGCCCAATCACAATTATCCCCAGAACGATCCAAATCACCAAGTAAGGAATGAGGTTCATGACGATCCTCCAGTAAAGTGCACTTGACGTCGTCTCGCAATTCACATCTTAAAGACCCAGGCCAGTGGGGATTCCGGGCCTTTTCGCCCCAGTGCCTTTTAAATCGCCTCCCGCGTGACCTCGAGAGCCCGAAAGCCGCCGGCCTTTGGCGACGCTCAGCCTCGACGTCGGTCAGGGAAATATTGCCGGAATTCACGTCGACGGCGATGAAGCATGGTACTCCTTTCGGTGCGTGTAGGGCATCCAGCGCTCGATGTGAGCAATGAATTGGCAGTAGCACTCACCGGTTCACGACAATCATCAATGGTTCGCCAGGCGCGAGCGGGTGTTTTCGGCAGTTTCATTTAGCTCTGCACACTCGCCTCAGCAATCCCGTCCGCCACGCCGAAATTGTATTCTTCATCATCCGAGCGGTTCGGTTTGTTCGAAGTCCCAAACCCAGCCCCCTGATCTAAGAGGCCCATTTGCCTGGCGTCCCTGCACCAGGCATAGCCGTCATCAAATCCTTCCTGCCATGACCCAGAGTGTTCGCTCATGGAGTCCTCCTCTCCTACAGGCCGCGCAACTCTTGTTCATGCCGCGCCACGCATGGCGCCGATTCGGGGAGCATAAGAGGACACTGCAAGTAAAGAGCGGCGCCCCGAACATAGTCGATTAGACATCCGCTCAAGGTGTGAGTCAAGCCATCAACGTCTTCGTCTCCAGGTCCGGTAGCCGGGCCTTGGGCGCGCGGCCCGCGATGCGATATACTTCGCTCCATCCTCATTTTGGAGGTTCTTGATGCGGCGATTTGTGTGGAGGGCAAGCGTGTGCCTGTTGGCATCGCTCGGCGTGGCTCAGGTATTGGGACCAACAGCAGTAAGCGCAGGGGCCGCAGGCGATACCACCGCGTCCATCGACGGATTTTCCGCCGAGTCAACGCGGACCGAGCGCGATTGGGAAGCAAAATTCCGAGCCCTGCCGAGCCCCGCCAACATGCGCAATTGCATGCAACGAATCTCCGCCCGCCCCCACCATCTCGCAACCGAATTCGACCGCGCAAATGCCGAATGGATTCTTTCCCAGTTCCGCGAGTGGGGCTGGGACGCTCACATCGAAGATTTTGAGGTCCTCTTTCCCACGCCCAAGGAACGCCTCGTTGAGATGACGGCGCCAACGCGCTTCAAAGCGAAAATGGAGGAGCCGACGGTCGATTCCGACCCCACCTCCGATCAGCATCGCGAGCAGCTTCCCACCTACAACGCCTACTCGCTGGATGGCGATGTGACCGCGCCGCTGGTTTACGTGAATTACGGCATCCCCGAAGACTACGAGCAACTTGAGCGCTTGGGAATTTCCGTAAAGGGCGCGATCGTAATTGCCCGTTACGGAATGTCATGGCGCGGAATCAAGCCGAAGGTCGCGGCGGAGCACGGCGCCGTGGGCTGCATTATCTATTCCGACCCGCACGAGGACGGGTATTTCCGCGGTGACGTTTTCCCTCAGGGTCCGTGGCGGCCGCAGGAGGGAGCCCAGCGCGGTAGCGTGATGGATATGGTCCTTTACCCCGGCGATCCGTTGACCCCCGGCATCGGAGCAACGCATGATGCCAAACGCCTGCCGTTGGCCGAGGCGAAGACGATAACCAAGATTCCAGTCTTGCCGCTCTCTTACAGTGACGCTCAGCCGCTGCTTGCCGCCTTGCGTGGTCCGGTTGCGCCCGAGGCATGGCGAGGGTCGCTACCTTTGACGTATCACGTGGGGCCGGGTCCTGCACAGGTGCATTTGAAGGTGAAATCCAACTGGGATATCAAAACCCTGCATGACATCATCGCGAAGATTCCCGGCGCCGACTCTCCCGACGAGTGGGTTCTGCGCGGCAATCATGAGGATGCCTGGGTCAATGGAGCGGAGGACCCTGTCTCGGCATTGGTCGATGAGTTGGAGGAAGCGCGCTCGCTGGGCGAACTCCTAAAGCAAGGCTGGAAGCCGCGCCGCACCATTCTCTATTGCGTTTGGGACGGAGAGGAGCAAGGTTTATTGGGATCGACGGAATGGGGGGAAGAGCACGCGGACGAATTGCGTCAACACGCCGCGGTGTACATCAATTCCGACTCCAACGGGCGCGGGTTCGTCAATGCCAGTGGCTCGCACACGCTGGAGAAGTTCCTGAACGGCGTGGAGCGCGAAATCGAAGATCCTGAAACCAAGCTTTCCGTCTGGAAGCGCTATCAACTGCGCTCGATTAACACGGCCACTACTGCGGACCAGCGCAGCGAACTTCGGACCCGCGCGGACCTGCGACTCGGGGCGCTGGGCTCAGGGTCAGACTACACGGTCTTCATCGATCACCTCGGTGTTGCCTCGTTGAATTTAGGGTTTGGCGGCGAAGACGGTGGCGGGATTTATCATTCCATCTATGATGACTTTTATTGGTACACGCATTTTGGCGATCCGGACTTTATTTATGGCCGGGCTCTCGCGCAACTGGCCGGGACCGCTGTGCTGCGATTCGCTGATGCGGAGGTTTTGCCCTACGACTTCACCGACTTCGCCGACACGATTCACTCCTACGACGAGCAATTGAAGAAGCTGCTCCATGATAAGCAGGACGCTGTGCGCGAGCGCAACCTGGAACTTGAAGAAGGCGCCTTTACCGCGGCTGCCGACCCCAGCGAGAAGATGGTCCCTCCTCCCTATGAGACGCCTCCGCCCTATCTGAATTTCGCCCCGCTGGATAATGCCGTCGATACGTTGACTCACAGTGCGGCGCGGTACCAAAAGGCTTTGGCGGAAGCCCAGTCGAAAGGAGCCGCGGCGCTCGCTCACGCTTCGATCCAACAAGTCAATCGGACGCTAATCGAAAGCGAACGCCGGCTGACGCTGCCGGAAGGTTTGCCCGGCCGGCCGTGGTTCCAGCATCAAATCTATGCGCCGGGGTTCTATACGGGTTATGACGTGAAGACTATTCCCGCCGTACGCGAGGCCATCGAACAGAAAAAGTGGGCGGAAGCGGACTCGGCCCTCATCGAAATTGGCAAAGTGCTGGACGCGGAATCGGAGTTGATCCGCCGCGCCACCGATGAGCTGAAACAGGCGGCAAAATAACCCGAAGGTCGCTGTTCAGCATGGATTGTAGAGCCCTTCTTGACTTTGGAATTGCATCAAGGTTATAAATCAGGTGGCTATCAGTTAGATTTAAACTCCGCATGCGGGTGAGTTTTTGCACTGCTCACAGAGCCCACGGTCGCTCCCTCTTGCCTCACGCCCACTCTCCGCATTCGAGGACAATGCGGATTAATTTCCAGCAGCCCTTTCCCGACCCAATTGGACTCCTGGTCAAGAGGAGAATCTGCGGTTCAATCTTACTCAATCGGCGGTGAACTGAGGTGCGCGAGATGACCATGGTGGGGACCTACAGCTACTGGCTGGTCACGGTCTCGATACTGATCGCAATGCTTGCGTCTTATGCCGCGCTCGACCTTGCCGGCCGCGTAACGGCGGCGGAAGGCAGGGCTCGCCTAGCCTGGCTGGGGGGCGGCGCCATCGCCATGGGCTTTGGCATCTGGTCAATGCACTACATTGGGATGCTGGCCTTTACGCTGCCGGTTCTGGTGAGCTATGACTGGCCCACCGTCGTTGTTTCCCTGATCGCCGCGATTTTGGCGTCCGGCGTTGCGCTGTTCGTGGCGAGCCGGCAGAAGATGGGTCTGTACCACGTCAGCCTCGGGGGAATCGTCATGGGAGCCGGCATTACCGCCATGCATTACATCGGGATGGCGGCAATGCGACTCAAGGGAATGTGTCATTACAACCCCTGGATCGTCACGCTTTCCGTCATCCTGGCGATTCTTGTCTCGATGGTGGCGATTTGGCTCTCCTTCTTCTTTCGTGGCGATTCGATGGGAGCCGGATGGCGCAAGATCGTAAGCGCCGCCGTCATGGGTTCGGCCATTCCGCTGATGCATTACACGGGGATGGCGGCTGCGAGCTTCACGGCTTCCTCCACGCCGCCGGAAATGTCCCACGCCGTCAGCATCTCCATGCTCGGCCTTGCCAGCATCGTTCTCATCACACTGATGATCCTGGGCGTTGCGCTGATCACCTCCATGGTGGACCGCCGGTTCTCCGCCAAGACCATGAACCTCAGGTCGAGCGAGGATTATCTCGCACGCTCATGGATAATCTCCCTGACCTCATTTATTTTAAGGATCTCAAGAGCCGGTTCATCCGCATCAATCAGGCGCACGCCCGGCGTCGGCCTCAGCAACCCAACAAGAGCTGTGGGCAAGACCGATTTTGACTTCTTTACCCGCGACCACGCCCAGAAGGCGTTTAACGACGAACAGGAGATTATTCGGACAGCAATCCCGATCCTGGGCAAAGTGGAGAGGGAAACCTGGCCAGGCGGGCGCGAAACCTGGGTTTCGAGCACGAAATTGCCGCTGCGGAATGCCGCTGCTGGACCATCATTGGCACGTTCGGCGTATCGCGTGATTATTACCGCCAACAAGGGCATCGAGGCGGAAAACGCGCGTCTGGCCGGCATCGTGAATTCCACCGATGACGGGATTTTCCAGTTCCAACCGGGAAGGCCTCATCAAGACCCTGGAATGCCGGGGCCGAACGCATGTATGGATATACGGCGGAGGAGATCAAAGGCAAACCCATTACCGTCCTGATCCCGGAAGATCGCCGCAGCGATGTGGCGCTCAATCAGGAGAAGCTTTACCGGGGTGAAGGAGTTCTCCATTACGACCAGGAGCACATCCGGAAAGACGCGTCGCGTCTGCCGGTGACGCTGACCCTCTCTCCAATTCGGAATGCCGCTGGCATCGTGACGGGGGTGTCAGTTATTTCCCATGACATCACCGAGAAAAAACGGGCGGACGAGGAGCTCCAGCGCGCCAAGGAGGCCGCCGAATCCGCCAGCCGCGCCAAGAGCGAGTTTCTGGCCAACATGAGCCACGAAATCCGCACTCCCATAACGGCATCGTCGGCATGACGGAACTGGGCTCGATACCGCCTCACCCCGAACAGCGAGAGTATCTCGACCACGGTCAAGACGTGGCCGATTCGCTGCTGACCGTGATCAAGCATCCTGGACTTCTCGAAGATCGAGGCGGGCAAGCTGGAAATCGAAAAGATCGACTTTCCGCTGCGCGAGACTCTGGAAAACATCCTGCGCACACTCGCTCTCCGGGCCCATGAAAA
>CAVTDA010000157.1:0-14554 GCA_963733285.1 uncultured Acidobacteriota bacterium | reverse complement strand
GCTTTCCACCATGGCGCGGTCCGCTTCTCCGCAACTTAGCCACGTGCCCGGAGAGCCCGCTTGATGGCGTCATTGCCACCTTGATGGTCCACGTCCGCATGGGTGGTGATGGCCAGCGTCAGGCGATCGGGCCGGAGCTTGAGCGACTCCATATACGGGAAAATGACCTTCTCGGGCGTCTCGGCGATACCAGTGTCCACAAGAACCGTGTTATCACCAACAAACAAATACTGAAAAAGGTTGCGCCCGCCGAACAGCGATTGAATTTGATAAACGTTTGGGTAGAGTTCCATGCCCGGCTCCATGATGGGAATGGCAGGGATACTAACACTGCCGGGCAGTTGGCCGTCAATGGAAAGATGTCGACGTAGGGCAGCGCACTTTTCCAGAGACGCAAAATGAATCCCCTTCGGATGACCGGTCCTGTTTGGGAGCGACATTTTGCCGCCTAACAATATGAGGGGATTCGAGTTATGATGAGCGACGGATTATTCTGGACGGAAGCTTCAGTCCTTTCCGCAGTTCGCCGGCGCGAAGCTAAAGCCGGCGCCTACAGGATACAGAGATGAAAGAATGAAACCCGCCACCGGAATTAGAGGCATCCCGGGCATCGCTGCACTTGCCTTATTCATCGCAGTCCTCATAAACGCGGCCAGTGGTCGAGCCCAAACGGGAACTGCCACGGTGGCGGGAACCGTTCTGGACACATCGGGCCGTGGCATCGTCGGCGCGACAGTTAAGCTGGCCAGCGCCTCCGCGGGGGTTGCCAGAACCTCCGCGACGGGCAGGTCCGGTGAGTATCAGTTCTCCGACCTGCCGCCGGGGACTTACACGCTCACGGTGACCTATCCGGGCTTTGCGGACTATTCCCAGAACTTCACTCTTGCCAACAATACCTTGCGGAACCTGGACGTGACGCTCCAACTTGCCGTGAAGAAGGATTCTGTTACGGTCACGTCGCAACGGCCGGGGGAATACACTCCCCTCGATTCGACCCGGCGAAAGGTGGAGACCCGCGACAAGGTCCGGAGCGCGAACGGGGCGGAACTGCTCACAGGTTTGCCCGGCGTCAGTCTGCGGGATGGCGGCCAATTGGCCAGGCATCCCCCTCCTGCACGGAATGGGGGACGAACGCGTCAAGGTGGTCGTGAACGGCATGACGACGTCATCTTCCTGCCCCAACCACATGAACCCGCCACTTTCCTATATCGACCCATCCCGCGTGGCGAGTGCCCAGGTGATGGCGGGGATTACGCCCGTCAGCATGGGCGGGGACAGCATTGGCGGCACCATCGACATCGAATCCCCCATGCCCGTGTTCGCGGCGCCTGGGGAACGCGTGCACACGGAAGGCGAATTCGCAAGTTTCTATCGCAGCAACGGCCAGAGCTATGGAACCACGCTGACCGATTGGGTGGCCGGGAAGAGCATCGCCTTTGGTTACCAGGGATCGTGGACCAACACGGACGATTACCGCGACGGCAGCGGCCATCTCGTAACCTCCACTTTCGCCCAGAACACCACTCACGCGATCACCCTGGCGGCTCAGAACGCGGGCAACTTGTTTGTGCTCCAGGCGGGATTGCAGAACACGCCTTACGAAGGCTTTCCCAACCAGCAGATGGATTTGACCGAGAATCATTCCGAGTTTCTCAATTTTCGGTACCGGAGGGACCTGGGCTCCATTGTCCTGGACACACGGCTGTTTTGGCAGAACGTCCGGCACGAAATGAATATCGGCAAAGACAAATCCACCTTCCCATCCCCATGTGGATGCCCATGGACACGCACGGCAGGGATCTGGGCTATTCCGTAAAGCTGGAAATTCCTCTTGCTGAAGGCCACAACGTGCAGTTGGGCAGCGAGTTCCAGCGTTTCGTCCTGGACGACTTCTGGCCGGCCGTCCCCGGCAAAGCCCCCATGATGGGACCCAATACGTTTTTGAATATCAATGACGGTCGACGCAACCGTCTCGCGTGGTTCGCCGAAATCAGCGACCAATGGACCGCCAAGTGGACTACGTTGTTGGGCATCCGCAACGATACGGTTTGGATGAACACGGGATCCGTTACCGGGTACTCGGGGATGTATGCGACCGACGCGAACACGTTCAATTCCCTGCCACGGGGGAGGCTCGACATCGATTTGGACCTCACGGCGCTAGCGCGTTACAAGGCGAGTCCTCATGCGACCTTGGAAATGGGCTACGCGCGCAAGACTCGTGCCCCGAATCTCTACGAACGCTATGCGTGGTCAACCAACTGGATGGCCAGTGAGATGATTAACTGGTTTGGCGACGGTAATGCCTATGTCGGCAATATCGACCTTCGGCCGGAAATTGCCCATACCTTGAGCGGCACCTTGAGCCTGCACGACCAGGCGCACAAAAAGTGGGAAGTTCAGGCTACACCCTTTCTGACTTACATCCGGGATTACATTGATGTCGATGAGCTTGCAACCCGATCACGGGGGATGAGCACATTCTCCCAGCTCCAGTTCGCCAACCACAACGCAAGAATTTTGGGCGCGGATCTGACGGGGGAGACGGCGCTTTGGCAGAGTGCCCGATACGGTCAGGGGAACATCACGGGGGTCGCGGGTTGGCTGCACGGAAGAAGGCTCGATTCGGGGACGGGCCTTTACCAGATGATGCCGCCCAACCTGCGCATGGGCTTAAGAGAGAAGCTCAAAGGATGGACGGCCGGGCTCGGAAATCCAATGGGTGGATCGCAAGCATGCGGTCGATCCACTTCGCCGGGAGCAAAGAACCGCCGGTTACGCGCTGCTGAATTTTGATGCGGGCTATCAATGGAGACGTTTGCGAATCGATGCCGGAGCCAATAATCTCCTGAACCGCCTTTACGACCTCCCATTGGGCGGGGTGAACTTGGATGCCGTTCAGGCAAGCGGCTGGACTGGCCAGGTCAGACCACTGACCGGCCCCGGCCGCTCCCTTTATGCTGGGTTGACGATGGCCCTCTAAGGGGCTGATGGAAGGACTCATACCCCTGCCTCGGCGCGTGAGGGCACGTGAATACCGAAGTGGCGACCCTTCGCCTCCTAATCGACAAATCCCCCTTTGCGCCCAATCGGGAAGCACTCGCCCCTTGCCTCCCCTGTTTTTCTTCTTGCACTCCGCCACGCTCTAATAGATGATGTGTGGCCCACCGCTCAATTGCCGAACAAGCCCCTCAGGCGGTATGAGCAGGCCTTCGCGCCGCGTTTTTGCGGCCGATGGTGGGAGTCCATTGGGAGGTCAAGATGCCGAAAGACAAGTATGTTGTGGGAATCGATTACGGAACCGAATCCGGCCGCGCCGTGGTGGTGCGGGTGCGGGACGGGAAGCTGATGGCATCGGCATTAGTCCCTTATCCGGATGGCGTCATTGATGAACGGATTCCTCGCGGCGGTCCCAAGCTCGAGCCCGACTGGGCGCTGCAAAACCCGTTCGACTACTTGACGTCGTCGAAAAGGCGGTTCCCAAGGCCCTGAAAGAAGCCAAGGTGAAGGGCGAAGATGTCATCGGCATCGGCACGGACTTCACCGCTTCCAGCCCGCTGCCCACGAAGGCCGATGGCACGCCGCTTTCCGCGCTGCCGAAATATCGCAAGACTCCCCATGCCTATGTGAAGTTGTGGAAGCACCACGCCGCGCAGCCGGAGGCGAATCGAATTAACGAACTCGGCCGCGAGCGCAACGAGGAATTTATCCGCAACTACGGCGGCAAGTATTCGTCCGAGTGGTTCTGGTCAAAGCTCATGCAGGTGGCGGATGAAGCTCCCGCCATTTACGACGCCATGGACCGCTTCATCGAGGCGGCTGACTGGATTATCTGGCAATTGACCGGCGAAGAAAAGCGCAACACTTGCACGGCCGGCTACAAGGGAATGTGGGTTAAGGGCCAGGGATTCCCTTCCAACGAGTTCTTCAAAGCGCTGCATCCCAAACTGGACAACGTCATTGCCGAAAAAGTTGGCGAAGAGTATTTCGCGCTGGGAGCGAAGGCGGGCGGACTGACCGCGCATTGGGCGAAGAAAACCGGGCTCAAGGAAGGCACGCCCGTCGCGATCGGCAATGTTGACGCCCACGTGGCCGTCCCCGCGTGCACCGTGACGCAGCCGGGGTCCCTCGTGATGATCATGGGCACGTCGATTTGCCACATGCTGATGGGCAATCAGAAGCAGATGGTGGAAGGAATGTGCGGCGTGGTGGAAGACGGCATCGTTCCCGGCCTCTGGGGATTCGAGGCAGGGCAATCCGCTGTCGGCGATATCTTTGCCTGGTTCTTCGAGAACTGCGTACCGGATTATATTCTCCAGGAAGCGCGCAAGAAGAAAGTTCCGTTCCAGGTGGTTCTGGAAAAACGTGCCGCCGCGCTCAAACCGGGCGAATCCGGCCTGGTGGCGCTCGATTGGTGGAACGGTAACCGCTCAATTCTGGTGGACGTCGATTTGACCGGAGTCATGCTCGGCATGACGCTCGCCACGCGCGCGGAAGAGATGTACCGCGCTCTGATTGAGGCCACGGCCTTTGGAACGCGCACGATTGTGGAGGCGTTTGAATCCAAGGGCGTCACGGTGAATGAGCTTGTCGCGTGCGGCGGCTTGCCGGAAAAGAATCATCTGCTGATGCAGATTTATGCCGACGTCACAGGCCGCGAGATCAAACTCGCCGATCCCCTGCAAACCTGCTCGGCGCTCGGCGCTGCGATGCACGGCGCGGTGGCGGCAGGAGCGGCTGCCGGCGGATACGACACGATTGCGGATGCGGCGAAGAAAATGGCGCGCGTGCAAAAATTGACTTTCAAGCCCAATGCCGCCGCGCATGCCATTTACGATAAGCTCTACGCGGAATATCACACATTGCATGACTACTTCGGCCGCGGCGCAAACGATGTCATGAAGCGATTGAAGAACCTGAAGAGGGAGCAGAGTAAGTAGACAGTAGACGGCACACAGCAAACAGGAAACTCGCCCGCAACCGCGACAGAGTTGTACTGGATGCTGAACGCCCGATTTCTTATGCCCACAATTGAACAACTCCGGAAAGACGTCTACGAAGCCAACATGGGGGTTTACCGCGGCGGCCTGGTGACCATGCACAGCGGCAACGCCAGTGGTATCGACCGCAAGCGGGGAATCGTCCTGATCAAGCCCAGCGGAATGGATTACGACCGCATGACCCCCGCCGACATGGTCATGACCGACCTCGAAGGCCGCAAGCTTAAAGGCAAGTGGAATCCCTCGGTTGATTTCCCCGAGCACCTGTACATCTACAATCATTGCCCCGAGGTCGGCGGCGTGATCCACACTCATTCCAACTACGCCACCAGCCTGGGCCTTTTGGGAAAGCCCATTCCCGCCTACCTCACGGCGATTGCCGATGAGTTTGGCGACGTGATTCCCTGCGCGCCCTACGTTGACAATCAGAAGGATCACATCGGCCAGGCGATTCTAAAATACAAGAACGACAAAGCTCCGGCCATCATCATGGGCAACCACGGAACCTTCGCCTGGGGGCCCACGCCGCGCGCGGCGCTCAAGGCGGCGGTGATGCTCGAAGACGTTTCCAAGACCGTGCATCTGGCGCTTCTGTTGGGCAAGCCCCAAGCGCTGCCTCCGCACGAAGTTAAAAAGTGGTGGGACCGCTATCACACGTGGTACGGCCAACCAGGGAAGAAAAAGCGGTAACGCGTAATCTCGCGAAAGTCACCAGCAGTCGGGCAAAGACAAGGGCAAATTAAGCTGGACTCCAGGCGACGATTGGCATCGTCGTCTTGCCTCGCGACGGGTGAAAGGATTTTTATGAATTTGTTCCTCTCGATTCCATTGCTCGCCCTGTGGTTTGACGCCGGCGAAGTGGGTAAGCGCCTGATCCAACTGACCCCGGTTGACATCGCCATCATCGCCATTTATTTCGCCATGGTATTGGGGATTGGCTTCTACCTGAAGCACCACACCAAGAGTGGCGAGGATTTCTTCCTGGCGGGCCGCGAGATGACCGCCTGGGTCGCGGGCCTAAGCTTCGTCTCCGCCAACCTTGGCGCTCTGGAATTGATGGGCTGGGCGGCGGCCGCCTATCAATACGGCATCCTGGCGACGCACTGGTACTGGATTGGCGCCATCCCCGCCATTCTGTTTCTCGGCCTCGTTTTGATGCCCTTCTATTACATCTCCAAGACCCATTCCGTTCCCGGTTATCTTGCAGCTTCGTTTTGGCGAGTCCACCCGCGGCCTCAGCGCCATTTCCTTTGCCTTCATGACCGTTCTGATGTCGGGCATCAACATGTACGCGATGGCCCTGGTGATGAAAGTCGTGCTGGGTTGGAACATCCATTTCAGCATCTGGGTTTCGTCTTTGACGGTAGGCGTTTACGTCGCTCTGGGCGGACTTTTCTCCGCCATCTTCAACGAGGTGCTGCAATTCTTCCTGATCTGGTTCGGAGCATGCTGATTCCCATCCTGGGCCTGGTGGAAACGGGCGGCTGGAATGGCCTGGTCGCGCGCATCCACCAGAATTTTCCCGAGGGAGACTACACGCACCTGTGGCAGGGCCTGGGACACTTCAGCGCCAATCCCATGGGCATTCACTGGATGGGCATCGTTCTGGGCCTGGGATTTGTGATTTCTTTCGGCTACTGGAACACCGATTTCCTGGTGGTGCAGCGCATCTTTGCCGCCAAGGATATTCGCGCCGCCAAGATGGCTCCCATCATCGGTTCCTATTTCAAGATGGCGGTTCCTTTCATCGTGATTCTGCCGGGATTGCTGGGGCTGGCGGTGCTGCCGTTCAAACTCGTTCCCGGAAAGCACGGTGGGCGTGGGCCAGCATAGTTACAACGAAGTCTTGCCGCTGATGCTGGCGCGCTATTGCGGCCCCGGCCTGCTGGGCCTGGGAATCACCGCGCTGATTGCGGGATTCATGTCGGGAATGGCGGGGAACGTCAGCGCCTTTGCCACGGTCTGGACGTACGATATTTATCGCCCGCTTCATCCGCAAGGCGCCTCCGACGAACACTACCTCAGCATGGGGCGCTGGTGCACAATCGTGGGTGTCGTCATTTCCATTGGCACCGCGTATCTGGTGATGCAATTCGGCAGCATCATGGATTACGTTCAGGCGCTGTTCAGCTTCTTCGTCGCGCCGCTCTTTGGCACCGTGCTGCTGGGCATGATGTGGAAGCGCATGACGCCCGCCGGCGGATTCTGGGGATTGCTCGCCGGAAGCGTCTCCTCCATCGTCATGTTTCTGATGGTGAAATTCGATCACAGCATGTTGCGGTACATCGCGCTTTCAAGTGACGCCAAAGATATGGCGGAGAACATGTATCGCGCGCTGTGGTCGTGGATCATTTGCGTCGTCGTTACGGTGGCCGTCAGTTATGTTACGAAGCCCAAGCCCGTGGAAGAATTGACCGGACTGGTCTACGGCTGCACGGAGCTTCCGAGCGAAGGGCATCTGCCACTTTGGAAACGGCCGATTTTCTGGGCCGCAATTTCAGCAGTGTTGTTTTTGATCCTGCAATGGATCTTCTGGTAGGGGGTGAATATGGAAGAGAAAGCACAAAACGTTCAATCGGGGCATGGCGCCCAGGACCGGCCTGAAATCGATCTGGCGCCGCCGCACGAGCATAAGATGGTTCCCGTTTGGTTCTTTGTGGGCGTCATCCTGCTGATTTACGGGATTATCATCACCGCCTCGGGCATTCACGAACTTTCCAGCCCTCCGCTCGAAGCGCTGGCGAAAATGCCGCCCATCATGCGCCACCCCGCTGTTTGGTGGGGAGCGTTGCTGACCGTCATCGGCGCCATCTACGTTATCGCTTACATGCCGAAGAAGAAGTGATTGAGGGCTGACGGGGGCGCGGCGTTTGCGAGGCCCCTGGCACAGCCATAGGATCGATCGCCCCGAACCCTAAGGATTGATCCGGGACACTTTCCAACCCCGGCTTCAGGCGCCGGGGGCCAAGCATCGACCGCTGCCTTCCAGCTTTTGTGGAGACCACTGCATGACCATTGGCCCTTCTCTCGCCCTGTTGTTTGCCGGCGCGGCGCAATCCCACGCGCTGCTCTCGATGCATCCGGTCGACTTCCTCATCATTGTCATCTACTTCGTGATTGTGCTAGCCATTGGCTTCTACCTGAAGCGCTACACCAAGACCGGCGAAGACTTCTTCATGGCCGGGCGCGACATCACCGCCTGGGTGGCAGGGCTCAGCTTTATCTGCGCCAATCTGGGAGCGCTGGAACTGATGGGGTGGGCGGCGGCCACCTATCAGTACGGCATTCTGGCCGCGCACTATTATTGGTATGGGGCCATTCCCGCCATGCTTTTTCTAGGCGTCGTGATGATGCCCTTCTACTACATCTGCAAGACCCACTCGGTGCCGGGCTACCTGCAATTGCGTTTTGGCGAACCCACCCGCCTGGTCGGCGCGCTTTCGTTCATGTCCATGACCATCCTCATGTCGGGCATCAACATGTATGCCATGGCCGTGGTGTTAAAGGTCATGCTGGGTTGGGACATTCACTTCAGCATCTGGGTCTCATCGCTGACCGTCGCCATTTATGTGGGATTGGGAGGCCTGGTATCAGCCATCTTCAATGAGGTTTTGCAGTTCTTCCTGATCTGGCTGGGGGGCTTGCTGATTCCCATCCTCGGCATGTGGGAAGCCGGGGGATGGACAAAGCTGGTGGCGCGAATCCACACCAACTTTCCCCAGGGTGATTACGTCCACTTGTGGCGCAACACCGGTCACTTTGCGGCTAACCCCATGGGCGTCCACTGGACGGGCATCGTCTTTGGCCTGCTGATTGGGTCGCTGGGATATTGGACCACCGACTTCCTGGTGGTGCAGCGGGCCATCGCCGCCAAAGATCTGCGCTCCGCCAAGATGGCGCCCATCATCGGCTCCTTCTTCAAAATGGCCGTGCCGCTGATCGTCATCCTGCCTGGTCTGCTGGCGCTCGGGCTGCTTCCCTTTAAACTGGTTCCGGACAACCTGATGGGTCCGGGCCTGCACAGTTACAACGAAGTCCTGCCGCTAATGCTCGCGCGCTATTGCGGACCGGGGCTGTTGGGGCTCGGCATCACGGCACTTATTGCCGGTTTCATGTCGGGAATGGCGGGAAACGTCAGCGCCTTTGCCACCGTGTGGACGTATGACTTTTACCGGCCCTTTCTGCGCAAGTCCGCTCCCGACGCGCACTATGTGTCGATGGGCCGCTGGTGCACCATCTTGGGCGTGTTCGTCAGCATCGGCACGGCGTACCTCGTCATGCAATTCGCCAGCATCATGGACTACGCCCAGGTGGTCTTCAGCTTCTTCGTGACGCCGATTTTTTCCACCATCTTTCTGGGGATGATCTGGAAACGAGCCACGCCCGCGGGGGGATTTTGGGGCTTGCTGGTGGGGACGCTCTCTTCCTTCGGGATGTGGCTGATGGAGAAGCTTGACCCTCACGCGATTGTCTATGTGGCCTTCTCCACGGACGCCAAGACCCTGGCGGAAAACATGTACCGGCTGCTTTGGTCGGGAATCATCGCGGCGGTGGTCACCGTGGTGGTGAGCTACTGCACGCAACCGCAGCCCGAGAAGGATCTGGTGGGTCTCGTCTGGGGCTGCACGGAGATCCCCAGCGAAGGCCACATGCCTCTGTTCAAACGCCCCATCTTCTGGGCGGCAATTTCCTTCGCATTATTTGCGCTGCTTCAGTGGATCTTTTGGTAGGTGCCCTCATGCCCCCGCCTCGTCGATGAGAGTGATGGCCGAGCCGTGATGGACGCGGCAACGCCCGCGTTCGATTCTCGCTAGCCGCACAGTTTGTCTCTTAGGCTCTGCCTTGCCCCATGGCGGATGTGGAGAATTTCAACCCGCCCCTGCTTCTCCATGATCCGATAAATCACACGATAGGAATGTGGCTTGTGGCTGTAGAGCAAGTGCCTGAACTGTGCATTTTCGGGTAATGCCGGACGCCGGGTGGGTTGTTCGCTGAGGCTTGGAATTGCTTTTCGGAGGCCGCGGTACCACGTGCGGGCGGCTCCAGAATTTGCAGCATGTAGTTCCGCGTAGAGCTGGGCTAAATCGCGTTCTGCGCGGCAGGAAATATTAACGGCGTAAGCCATGGCGGGTTTCAAGTTCCGCAAAAAACTCTTCCACCGGCCGGGCTTTTCCCTTGTCCATGTCTTCGATGCCCTGCCGGATTCCTTCCAGGACGTCCGCGCGCGCGGCAAGGTCAAGCAAGCGCTGATAGGCCCCCGCATCCTGCACCACCGCTGCGGCCCGCCCTTTGACCGTCAGCACCACCGGCCGCTTGCTCTTCTTGAGTTGCTTCATGAAGTCGCCTGAGCGGCGGCGAAAAGTCGTCAGCGAGTGGATGTCCCGCGAAATGTCGATTCTAGACATGGTGTGATTCTAGCACCTTATTAGGTGCGGAGTAAGAATCGTTAGGTTGCGCGCCCCGTCACCCCACTTCCGGGATGCCCAGGTCTTTTGACGCAAGCGGTGACATCTTTGCGTCGGGCGCGTATTGCTCGAGCAAATCGAGAGCGATGCGTTCGCGACGCACGCGCTCGCGTCCCATCTTGACGGCGAGATCTTCCAAGTGCCTTCCGGAAGGATAGATGTCGGGCGAGTTGCGCAGTCCGAATTTGAAATAGACTGGCGCGGCCACGCGAATAATCTGCGGCATCTCGTAATAGCGAACGAAACCGCCGAAGTTGTCGGGCACCTCGATATAAAGATCGATGGCGATGTCCACCGCCTGCCGGATGGCGCCCATCTGCGCGGACTGAGGTCGGTGGCCACGTTCATGGTTGTTACGCCGCACCCTTCAAAAATGCGCGCCGTGGCAGGATTTGCAACGGCAGAGTGACCGAACTCTTGATGACCAGGTTCTTCGGCAGCTCGCCTTTTTTCTTCATCTCATTCAGAACATAAATCAATCCCAAGTCGGCGGGGAGAATGCTGCGAATCCCGAGATCGCACGCGCGCCGCACGTCCTCGATGGCGTAAACCAGTTGCTCCACGCCGCGGTGCTGAAGGCCAATGACTTTGCCCGCGCTGGAGGCGGTTTGTGCACCAGTGTCAAAGGTCGAGCGCGGCCCGACGAAGAGGCAAACCTCGATCCCTTCGCCATTGCCCATCGCCGCCATCTCGCGGATCTCCTCGCGCGTCAGCAGCATCACGCCGCTTCCCTGGCTGACGCGATGAATCGGCGTCTTCAACTCTTTGGCGGCCTCCAGCACTTCTCGAAAAACGCGCGGTCCCTCCACGCTGGGAATTTCCACACGAAACTGCCCGCCATCTTTGAAGCGCTTGGAACTGGGCTTCAACTCATGGTTATCTTCCGAAGGGAAGTTTTAGTTTGGCAAGAAATTGCTGGGTGGTTTTCATATTCAACTCCCAACGGCGAAAGAATGAATTTCAACTTCCTCAGACGATCTTGCGGCAAGGGTATTTCCCAGCGTGCGCAGCGTTGCGGCTCCACTCAGGGCGTTTCGCCAGAGCGCCAATTTTTGTGCGAACGGCATTCCGGCGTGGGCGGCGCTGGAGGAGGGAAGCGACGCATAGCGGATTCGCTCAAAGATGGCGCGCGGTTCTTGCCGCACCTTGCGACGATAAATCTCTTCGGCTTTCCTGCCATTGAAGCAGATCGAGTTGATGCCGGGGTGAGCGCGAAGAAAAGTTGCGAAGTCGTTTGCGCGGACGGTGGAAAGCTGGATGGCGGAGTCGAGACTTCCGGCGCGAAATCCCACCGCGCAGACCTCCCACACGGCGATGTGGTGTCGTTTGAGCAAATCGACGCGGTCACGATAGGGCATGTCCGGGCGAGGCTCCCACCAGGTCCCCCATGATGCGCCAGAAAGCGTTATAGGGTTGGGCGTAATATCGCTGCTGCTCGAGAGAAACCCGGCCGGGTAGCGAGCCTAGAATCAGCACGCGGGCATCACCACGAGCAATGGGCGTAAACGATTTGGACTTCAAGCTCTCGGCTCCAAAGTGTAGCTGGCACCCGACAATGGGCAAATGACAAAGGACAACGGACAAATGACAAATGACACTGAACTATTGCGTGTACTTCATATAGACGGTGCTGGTTTCCGTATAAAAATCGAGCGCCGCCGGACCCTGCTCGCGCATCCCAAAACTGGATTCTTTCGTGCCGCCGAACGGAAGCTGGTATTCCACGCCCGCGGTGGGCAGGTTGACGGTAATCAGTCCGGCCTCGATGCCGTTGATGAACTGATGAACCCGCGTCAAGTCGCGCGAGACGATGGAAGCCGAGAGGCCAAACTTCACCCCATTGGCCAACCGCATCGCATCCTCGAAATCGTTCGCCACCATGATGCCGAGCACAGGGCCAAAGACCTCTTCCTGGGCAATGCGCATCTCGGGCATCACGCCGGTGAAAATCGTGGGCTCGATGAAGAAACCGCTGTCGTACTTGTCGCCCTTCAAGCGGTTGCCTCCGCAGAGCAGCATGGCTCCTTCGTTGCGTGCGACGTCAATGTATTTCAAATCCGTCTCAAGTTGCGCAGCGTCCACGGCGGGCCCGATATCGATTCCTGATTCCAGTCCATTGCCGACTTTCAATTTCCGGGTCTTGGCCAGCAGCTTTTCCAGCAGCGGTTCGTATACGGCCTTTTCGACGATGGCCCGGCTACAGGCGGTGCATTTTTGCCCGGTGGAGAAGAACGCGCCATTCACCAGCACGTCGGCGGCGTAATCGAGGTCGGCGTCCTTGAGGACTACGGTGGGATTTTTGCCACCCATTTCAAGCTGTACGCGGATTTTTCGCCGCGTTACCTTTTCATAAAGCGAGTTCCCGACGTTGCACGATCCGGTGAAGGAGACGGCGCGCACCGCCGGGTGCTCGACCAGCGCGTTGCCCACCGCCCCGCCCGCGCCTGTCACATAATTGAGCACTCCCGACGGGATGCCCGCCTCGTGCAGCGCCTCGACAATGCGATAGGCGCTGAGCGGAGCTAGCGACGCGGGCTTAATCACCACGGTGTTTCCGCCCACCAGCGCCGGCGCAAGTTTCCAGGCGGGGATGGCGCTGGGAAAATTCCAGGAGTAATCAGCGCCACGGTTCCCAGCGGCTTGCGCAGCGTGTAGCAAAAAACGTTTTCGCGTTCGGAGGGAATCTGGTAGTTGAACTGCCGCGCGCCCTCGCCGCCAAAATAGCGCAGGATGTTGATGGCGCGCTTGACCTCGCCTTTCGCTTCGGGAAGGGTTTTGCCTTCCTCGCGCGTCATCTCTTCACCCAACTTTGCCAGCCGGCTCTCCAGCAATTCCGCCGCCTTGAAGAGATACTCGCCGCGGCGGGGCGCTGGGGTCGCCTTCCAGGCGGATTGCGCTTGTGCGGCTGCGTCACATGCGGCGACGATATCCTCGGCAACCGACGCTTGAAAGTGGCCAACGATTTCCGACGTGTCGGCGGGGTTGACGTTGGGAAAAGTTTTTCCGGATTTAGATTCCACCCACTTGCCGGTAATATAGTTGAGGAAGGTATTTGACATGATTGCACCCACTTTTGATTTTGGCCAGTAATTATGGGCGGGGGCCACTGGACTGTCAAGGCGGCGAGGTATCCGTGCATGAGGCTTGCTTGTTTGCGTTTTGTTTAAAATCTGATATAAGTGTAAAGAAGATTCGGAATTTGAGTAGTTTCGTCTTTTTGCAAAGGCGGGAAGTTACAATCTGACCTTAGGAAAGGTGGAAGCTTATGTCCTTCCAGGATGCACTGGAGATGCTTTCACGGGATGAGCGTTTTAAGGCAACAATCTACGCCATGAACACGCTTCTAATTCAGAAGGGTGTTTACAGCCCTCGAGTTTGAGCAGCTTTTTACCGAGTGGGCCCAGAAGAGCGCAGCAGGAAAACAGTCACGCGAGAAGTTCATCCCCATCAACCCACAGTCTAGTTCTCTTTACTGAGAAGGCAACTTTCCCCAAGTTGGATGCTCACATCCATTATCTCGATTGCCGCAATGGGAACCAATTCGCATTGGGTACACATGCATTCACACTTTGGTGGGGAAGGGATTTTCTTGATTTGCTTGGCTTTCTTGAGTTTCATCGCAACCTGCTCCCATTCGTTGCTATCCTTGATGTGTCCGTTCTGACGGCCCTATTTTTCCACTCGTTTTTGAGCCTGCAAGAGATTTTGGACCATCATGCTATCATCGTTTACTTGGATTCTATTTTCCAACGGAAATGGATTTGGATTCGATAGCTGCCCATCTAGCATAAGAAACTCTATCTAGACAGGCTTCGCTTTTGGCTTATCAGGTCGAGGCAGACGATCACTTTGTCGTTGTGCACGATAAGCCGGCCATTGACGATGATTGGCGCCGTGTACATTTCCTTCGGCTTCGTCACATCTACGGGACGTATTTTCCCACGCTCCTTGTATCCGTTGGGCGTCATATCGAACAGCACCATGTCGCCTGTGTGGGCATTTACAGCAATTGCCTTCCCATCCACGCCGACAATGCCGCCGTTCCGCCAGCCGGCCTGCTGCCACTTGACGTCACCGGTTAAGACAATG
>CAVTDA010000156.1:0-23748 GCA_963733285.1 uncultured Acidobacteriota bacterium | reverse complement strand
GCCACCTGCCAGGAGGTCCTGGACAGTGTGCTCCTGGCCTTCCGCCTCGCCGAGAACCAACGGGTGCGCCTGCCGGTCATCGTCAACCTGGACGGCTTTTATCTCTCTTTGACTCGGGAGCCGGTAACCGTCCCCGACGCCGACGCGGCCCGGGTCTTTGTGGGGGACGTTTGAACCCGGAAGCATCAGATTCCGGCTACAGCGCGGCCGGTGAGCCAGGCGGTGGTGGTGTCGTGGAGGCACACCCTATTCCTATTTCCGCTACGAGATGCACTTGGCCGGCCTTAAACGGCTCCTGGCCGGTCTATGACGAGTTGGCCGCAGAATTCGCCCGGACCTTCGGGCGTCGCCACGACGCGGTGGAGGCTTACCTAACCGACGACGCGGAGTTCGCCTTCGTGATGCTGGGTTCCTTTGCCACCAAGGCCCGGGAGGCCGTGGACCGGCTGCGGGACGCGGGCTGGAAGATCGGCCTGGTGCGCCCCCGGCTGCTCCGGCCCTTTCCGGAGGCGCGCCTCAGGGAGATTCTCGCCGCCGCTCCGAGGGGGCTCCGTTTGAAATTGTGCACACGTCGGCGGTAACCGGCGAGGGAATCGCCGAGTTGCGGGACAAAATTCTGGCGCTGGCCACGCCCACGCATGGAACTCCGGCGGAAGGTGAACTGATCACCAATCTGCGCCACTGGCAACTGATTGAGACTTCGCTCGCGGGCCTCGCCAAGGCCGCCAGGCCGCGGAACAGAAACGCACCACGAAATGCTGCTGCTCGATCTCTACGACGCGCTGCGTCCGCTCGATTTCATCACCGGCGCCACCTTCGCCGACGATGTGCTCGACATCATTTTCAAAACCTTCTGCGTGGGGAAATGAGCGATGCGAGTTCTGCCGTAGACAATGTCTTGAGATTACTCGCTCCCTGAATCAAAGCAGGAGTCCGGAGCAAGTGAATCCATGCAACGAGCACTGACCCGCCGCGAATTCCTTAAACGGACCGCCGAAACCGCCGGTGCCGCCGCACTTGGACCCTACGCGCTTTCACCACAGGCCACCCCACAACATCTTTGCCGAGTCCCAACTTCTACTGGGGCATTGGCATCGAGAATTGCTGGATGGCGCAGACTGACCTGGCACGCGACGGCAACCGGCGCCTTCTGGATGTCTTCCAGCAAATGCAACACTACGACAGGTGGAAGGCCGACCTGGATCTGCTCCCCGCCACCGGCGTGAATTGCCTGCGTTTTTCCGTCCCCTGGTACAAGGCCGAGCCGAAGCCCGGCGTTTACGACTGGAGTTGGATTGACAACCCTGTTCGAGTACCTTGTCAACAAGCTCAAGATCATTCCCATCATGGACCTGATCCACTATGGGACGCCTGTTTGGATGGAAGATGGAATCGCCGATGAACGCTTTCCCGAAGCCATCGGCCGCTACGCCGCCGCAATGGCGACGCACTTTAAGGGCCTGGTGAATCACTACTCGCCCCACAACGAACCGCAGCTCACGTGTATGTTTTGCGGGCTCCAGGGGCGCTGGCCTCCGTATCAGAAAAGTATCGAGGGATGGGTGAAGGTGGGGCTCGCGGCGGCGAAGGGAATGGTTCTCGAAATTGAGGCGATTCGGGCGGCAATTCCCGATGCCGTGATCGTCTCTGTTGATCCGTGGATGAACGGCATCGTCGACCAATACATTCAATTCCCGAAGGACGATCCACGCTGGAAAGAAGTCAGCCCCGCGGCGGATTGCTATCCCGCGAGTCCGCTTACGGAATGGTCACTCAGGGGCATCCCTTCGCCGCATTCCTAAAGAAATACGGAGCGAAGGCGGCAGAGCTGGCGTGGTTTGAGAGAAACAGCCGGAAGCCGGATCTGCTGGGATACAACTTCTATCCTGATTACGCCTACGGGTGGAGTGAAAGCCCGGACCACAGAACGAACGACTTCACAAGACATGGCACCGTTCCCGTGCAGAAGGGCGCCGCGGCCGCAACCGCTTACCTGACGCCGGGGATTGTTCGCGCGCACCGGTATTTCGAACCTTCCGGTTTATCTCACCGAAACCAGCGCGGGCCTGAGCATCGAGGCGCGCGTGGCTTACATTCGGGCGCTGGGGGATTGGACTACGGAATTACGCCGGCAAGGCATCCCCTTGCGTGGAGTAAATTGGTGGCCGCTGTTTGACACGATCCAGTGGTCTTATCGCGAGGAGGCGTCCCGTCCCTTGCAGGATTTCATTTTCGAGGGAGGGTGGAACAATGGGCTATACCGGATTCAGGCCGGACCCGGCGGTGATCTGAAGAGAGTCCCCACCGCGGCGGTTGCGGCGTTTCGTCAAATGGTGGCAAGTCACCGCTAGCAAAGCCTCTCCACTCATCATGAAGGATGCCGCACGGTCCTCCTCGAACAGGACATCCTAAAAATTGTTCAGCGTGCTCACTGCATCGGCCTTCACGCCAGGATCCAGCTCATACGGCGTCTTCACATCGTGCAATTCGCTCCCCGTGATGTAAATCCTGCTGCTGTTGGCGCCTTTGACTTGGAGGAAGACGTTGGTGCCGGGCCCCGGTGCGGCGTTTTGAATCGATGCGTCCTCAACTTTATCCAAAACCACAGCGGGCAGGCCGGAATCAAGCTTGGCCGGGACGCCCGAGAAGCCCTGCAAGCGCAAACCACTGACATCCTCAAAGTAGAGGGCGCTCTTCCAATTGACCCAATCGGGTTTTTCCCAGGTGATTTCGACGTCCTTTAATTTCAGATTGCGCGCATAGCGGAATTGCATAGCGTTCACGGCCTTGTCATAGAGGGAGGCGGGGTCATGGGCAATGAACAGGCGAAGGTTTTCAATGCTGATGTTGTAAAGCCAGCTTGTGGGGTGGCCGGTGATGACGCACGATCCCTGACCGTGAGCAATGACGTTGCGGATAATCACATCGTGGATGGAGCCGGCGGGCCGGTCGCCGGGTTTATTGGGGTCGGCCACTTCGCCCAGCTTTTCGTTTCCCCGTTCGATCATGAAGTGGATGGGGTCGCCATCGCCCCACCAGAACCAATCGTAGCGATGCGTATTGATGACGAGGTTCGAGAGCACAACGTTCGCCACATACCCACCCTGCGCCACCATAAAGGCGATGCCGCGATTGGCGCCGTCAATCACGCAATTATCCACCGTCACGTTGCGCACGGAATTCATGTTGCCATCGCAGAATTTGATGGCGGAGGAGGCGGAGGTGAGGCGGCAATTGGTGATGGTGATGTTCTCGCAGGGCAACGCCGGTCCCCAGCTATCGGTGGAATAGAACACAATGGCATCGTCGCCGGTCTCGATGGTGGAATTGGAGATGTGCAGGTCCTTGCAGCCGTCGGGATCGATGCCGTCGGCCCAAACGCCGTCATGCAGGCTGGTGTACATGTAAATGCCGTCGATGGTCAGCCGCTCGCAGGCGTAGGGATAGATGTCCCAACTTGGCGAGCGGAGAAAAGTGATGCCCGAAATCCGCACGTCTTTGCAGCGCAGCAGGACAATCATATGGGGCTCCCAATTGTTGGGATACGCCGTGGGGAAAGAGCGCATCAAGGGCTCGCCCCGCTCCTTCTCCTTCAACATCGACATGACCGTGTTGTAGGTGATGTGGCCATAGTACGGCCGCTGGTCCCAGTCAAAAGTGATTCCCGGTTGCGCCGTTCTGCGCTCGATTTCCCCTTGCACATCGAGAGGATTGCGCGGCGTGCCCGCCTTGGGCCAATCCGGAATGTCGCTGGCATCCGCCTTGCGCCACACGTATTCAGCCTGGCCATCGAGGGTGCCCCGGCCTTCAATCGTGACGTTGACCAGATCGACGCCCATCAGCAGCGAGTTCAGCCAGCCCTTGTCTTTCTGGCCGGTGTAGGGCGCAGGCAGGGAGTAAATGGAGTGGTCCTTGGAGGCGTAGAGCGTCGCGCCCGCTTCCAGGTAGAACCGGATATGGCTGCGCAGAAAGAGCGTGCCGGACGTGTAATCGCCGGGGGGAGGTAAACCATGCCCCCGCCCGCCTTGGCGCAGGCGTCAATCGCACTCTGGAGGGCCTTCTGCGCGTTGTCGGATTTGATTCCCGTCGCGCCGTAATCCCTGACGTTGAAGATCGCAGCGCCCGCTTGCGGGCGGCCGAAAGCGCACACCGCGCAGATGAACAGGGCGGTAATCGTGAAGCAGATGGGTTGCATTGAGCGTCGTTTCAAGCGAATTCCTCCTGGGTGCATGAGCCTTGATGGGCATGCGCCAAAACATGTGGATTCTATCTTGGATGTCACGCCGGCGTCGAGCGTGGCCAGCCGGATGCCGGCGATGACCGGCCCCCTGGAGCGGTCTCAGCCCCATAACCCGGAAATGGCACGATTGTAACTCCAACGTTCCACCACCGTCTATTCAACTGGGAAACTCTTAAGTATGATACCGCTTGCCGGAGTTTCTGCTTTCATCCGGGATATTTCGTGAGTTTTATCCGATGCAATCTTTTCGCACCCTGGAGCATACGGCGGACGTGGGCTTTGAAGCCTTCGGGTCATCGCGCGAGGAAGTCTTCGTTAATGCCGCGCGCGCGCTCATGAACATCAACGTGGATCTGGATACGATTGCTCCGGCGGAATCGATTCCCATCCAGGTCAGCGGGCCTGACCCCGAGAGCATGCTGGTCAATTGGCTCAGTGAAATCCTCTACCTCAATGATGCGGAGGGGTGGGTCTTTGAGATTTTCAAATTCAGTTTCTGCACGATGATTCGCTTGAAGGCATTGCTCGGGGGGAAAAGTTTCAACGGGGAAAGCACCAAACCAAACTGCTGGTGAAGGCCATCACTTATCATCAGCTCGCCCTCGAACAAACCTCCGATGGCTGGCGGGCGCAGGTCTATGTGGATATTTAGGGGCATTAAAAACTCAGTTGCCAAGGCATTGGGGGCAGCAGTTCAGGGACGGCCCACCAGCGCCCACGGCCAGGGAAAACCGCGCGAATCCTCCCCTTTGCGAATTCCCACACTCTTCCTCATCGCCTTTTTCGTTGTGCTAACCTGCCTCATCGTCCCGCGCATGGGCCGGTCGTCCTCGGAGTTTCTCTATCAGATTCAAGAGGTGAAGCCTGACGTTTTTGTATCGGTCCCGGAAGACGTCATCAACCAGGATTGCGACCCGTTCTTCAACCGGGCCGGGGTCGCAGGCTTTATCCTGACTTCAGAGGGCGTTGTAGTCGTCGATACCTCCAACAGCCCGATGAATGCCCGCGACCTGCTTTACGAAATCCGCCGGCGCACCGAATCGCCCATCCGTTACGTCATCAACACCAGCTCCTCCCCGGACCACATGCTCGGCAATGAAGTCTTTTACGATGAGCAGGCCACCATCATTTCCACGCGGGCGGCGCAGGAGGGGATGCAGCAATATCAACAAGATCTTTTAGGCCGCTTTCACGACGAAGAGGGATGGAGATTGCAAGCGCGAATGCGCGGGTTTCATGTAACGCCTTCCACCCAGACCTTTGAAGGGCAGATGTCACTGAAAATCGGCGGCCAGGAGTTTCGCGTCACGTCGATCCCGGCCGGTGGCGCTTCGCCCGAAGACGCCATCGTCTATCTGCCCGCCGAAAAGGTCCTCTTTCTCGGAGAGCTTTTCGAAAATCATTACTTTCCCCGCGTCGGGCAGCGCGATGTCCGCCAATGGATTGACGCCCTCAAGCGGCTCGAGAGTTGGGACGTTGATATCTTCGTGCCCGGCCACGGTGTCCCCGGCGGGAAAAAAGATTTGGTGGATTTTCGAAAGTTTTTGGAGTGGACCGTCGCCCAAGTGGAAATGCGGCTGAAGCAGGGGAAGTCCCCCGCAGCCATCCAGAAGGAATTGTTGATTCAAAAAACCTACAACTGGCACGCCCCGGAGCGCGCTCTGGGTTTTGTGGCGGATATTTGCCGCCAGCTCGCACCACCGCCAAAGCCCCAGCCGCCCGCACCGGCATCACCGGAGCCAGGCCCTGCAACTCCGCAGGCGCAATAACCCATTCAACTCGTCTAGATCCCCATGGCAATGCAGAGCGCTGCAGCGTCGCCAATGCTTTCGCCAAGCTGCGCCGGGACAACCTTGCAAGTCTTGGCGGGCAACTCGAGCGCCTCCGCTCGGATCATCTTGCGCGCGGGCTCCAGCAGCAAGTCGCCTAGCCGCATGGCCAGACCTCCGATGACGATGCGGTCGGGGTTCAGCAAATCCACCAGGATGGCCAGCACCATACCGAGTTTCTCACCCGTGCTCTCGAGCACTTCCAGCGCGACCTTGTCCCCTTTGCGCGCGGCAAGGCCGATGTCTTTGGCCGTAATCGGTCCGCCCGCGCGGTAGAGTTTTGCCAGGCTCGTCTGCCGCCGTTTCTTGAGCGCCGCCGCGACGGCCTGTTGCGCCACCTGAGCCATGCCGCCACCGCTCGCCCAGCCCTCCGCCGAACCTTTCTTGTTGTGACCCATCGGACCGGTCTTGGTCAGGCGAAGATGGCCCACCTCGCCCGCCAGGTCATCGGAGCCGCGATAGAGCCGCCCATCGGTAATCACGCCCGCGCCGAGCCCCGTGCCCATCGTGAGGAAAACCATGTTGACGCTGCCCTTGCCCGCGCCAAAGCGATGCTCGGCCACGGCTCCGGCATTGGCATCGTTCTCGATCAGGCACTCGGCCTTGAATTCATCCTCCAGAATCGCCTTGATGGGAACATCGTTCCACGTCCAGAGATTGGGCGGCTGTTGGATGATTCCCTTGATGCGGTCGAGCGGCCCGCCGCAACTGACTCCGAGACGTTCGACGGCTGAGATGTCAGCGCCCTGCTCCGCCAGCATCTCGTGGATGCCCGATTTGATCATGGCAATCGCGCGGTCGGGCCCCTGAGCGGTCTTCGTCGGAAACTCTTTGCGCGCGGCCACCACGGGCGGGGCGGACGAAAGCAGCACCGCCGTCTTGGTGCCGCCGATATCGATGCCCACCAGAAATTTCTTTTCCGCCGGACTCATGTCAATCTCCTTTTCGGATCAGGAAGCTTTCGGCAAATGCGCGAGCGCCTCACGAATCTTGGCTCCCGGATATTCGTAGTCGGAAAGCTCGCCGGCAAAATACTTCTCGTAGGCGGCCATGTCAAAATGGCCGTGCCCGCTGAGGTTGAAGAGGATCGTCTTCTCTTTGCCCTCTTCCTTGGCTTTCAGCGCTTCGTCAATCACGCAGCAGATGGCGTGCGAAGTTTCCGGCGCCACGATCAGTCCCTCAGCACGGGCAAAAGTCAGCGCCGCTTCAAAGCATTTCAATTGGGGATAGCTCACCGCTTCCACAACGCCTGCGCGGTGAAGCAGGCTCACGAGCGGGGCCATGCCGTGATAGCGCAGGCCGCCGGCATGGATCCCGGGGGGAATGAAGTCGTGGCCCAGCGTGTCCATTTTGAGCAGCGGAGTCATCCCGCTCTTGTCACCGAAATCGTAGGCATAAACGCCCTTGGTCATGCTGGGGCAAGCGGCGGGCTCCACCGCAATCAGTCGGATATTTTTTCCCGCGGCCTTTTCCGGCACAAACGGAAACGCGATTCCGGCAAAGTTGCTTCCACCGCCGCAGCAGCCAATCACGATATCGGGACTTGCTCCGGCCAGCTTCATTTGCGCGATGGCTTCCTGCCCGATCACGGTCTGGTGCAGCAGCACGTGATTCAGCACGCTGCCCAGCGAATAGTTGGTGTCGCTGTGCGTGGCGGCGTCCTCCACCGCCTCGCTGATGGCGATGCCGAGGCTCCCCGGTGTCTCAGGGTCTTCGGCGAGAATTTTACGCCCAGCCTGGTCAGTTCGCTGGGAGACGGAACGCACTTCGCCCCCCACGATTGCATCAGGGTGCGGCGGTGCGGCTTCTGGAAGAAGCTGCACTTCACCATGTAGACCATGCACTCCATGCCAAACACGTTGCAGGCAAATGAAAGCGCGCTGCCCCACTGTCCGGCGCCAGTCTCGGTGGTCAGACGCTTTACCCCGGCGGCCCTGTTGTAATACGCCTGCGCAATCGCCGTGTTGGGTTTGTGGCTGCCGGCGGGAGAGACGCCTTCGTTCTTGAAAAAAATCTTGGCCGGCGTGCCCAGCGCTTTTTCCAAACGCACGGCGCGGTGCAGCGGCGTGGGCCGCCACAAGCGCAGGATATCCAGCACCGGCTCCGGAATGGGAATGTTTTGCGCCGGCGTCATTTCCTGCTCAATCAGCGCCATGGGGAAAATGGCCTGCAAGATCCTGCGGTCCGGCCGGTTGCAGCGTGCCGGGATGCAAAGGCGGCGGCAGGGGAGAAGGAAGTCGGGGACGACGTTGTACCAAACTTTGGGGATCTCACGTTCGGAAAGAAGATATCGATAGTCGGGCATAGGAGGGCTCCATGGGTACGGAAACAACGATTTGGCAACTTACTCAAAATGGAATTTCATGTTCTTCAACAAACTGGATTCCCGCCGGGGTGAGCTGGTACGTCGCGACGTGCCGATTAGGATGGCGATTCCGCTCGACGGCGGCGATGTACTCATCCTCCTTCAGGAATTTGATCGTGACTTTGTCCTTCTCGACATTCATCTCGCCATCATAAATATCATCGCGCTCCCAAAGCGGCTTGAGATCCTTCCCGTTAAAGGAGTAGAGAATCAGCGAAAGCCGCAACTGGCTTTTTCCCGGGCGGTTGCCGTAAACGAAAAAGCGCAGATCGTCCCATGCAAGCTGCGGCAGCAATTCATAGTTCAGATCGACTCGCGGAATGAAATGGGTGATTGTGGCGAGCTGGCTCTTGCCGGCGGCGCTGGTATAAATCGCCAGGACGTTCTGTTTGTCATAATCCGTCCAGCCGAAAGTGTATCCCGCTCCAATCACCATCTGGCCCTTCCAGGGAAAGGCAAAGGTGGCAGGCTGGGCCACTTCCGGGTAGTGCAGCAGGGAGAAAACGCTTTCCAGCTCGCGGCGCGCTTCCACGTCGGTCGGCGTGCGATTCGCCATCCATTCGTTCATGTGATCCACAACGAGTTTTTGAATCTGGCTCAGGATGGGATCGGCATCCACCAGCATCACGCCTGGAAGCTGGACCGCCAGCGCATTGATCTTTTCGGGCAGAGTGGTTGGCGGATTGGGATGGGGCTTCTTCTTCGCCTCCGCTACTCCGATGCTAAGGAGGACCGCCAGAACCAACATGATCTGAACCCGCAAATCTCCGGATTTGTGCCGTGCTGCGACCGCCCGAGTGTCTCCCATCAAGTTGCCATCTCCAGTAATATTTTGAGTGAGGAAGTTTGATCCAAATATTCGAAAGCTTCAAGCCCCTGCTGCAAAGGAAAAGTTTTGGTCACCATATTGCGCACCGTCACTTGCCCATGCCGGAGTAATTCCAGAGCCGGAGCGAATCGTCCGCACCGCGAACCAAGCAGGGTGATTTCATCCACCACGAGTTTGGTGGCATCAAACGCTCGCCGCGTCATGGAAGGTTGATTTCATCACCACCGTGCCGCGCGGCTCCACCAGACGCAGGGCCTCCGCCATGCCCCGCGGTGAGCCCGTGGTGTCAACGGCCACCGGAAAGCTGCTGGCGGGAAGTTGATGGTCATCGTCGCTGATGACTTTGACCCCCCAGTCGCGGGCCAAATCCATTTTCCAACCGTGCCGTCCAATCAGCGTGACCTCGGCCCCGGCGTGTTTCAGAACTTGCGCCACCAGCAGTCCCAGGCGGCCATCGCCGACCAGCGCTACCGGCGTGCCCGGATCGAGCGTCATCTGTTCGAGAATTTCACATGCTGCCGCCACCGGCTCCGTAAAGGTCGCGGCCTGGTCGGAAATCTCCTGGGGAACTTCCAGAAGATTCAGGACCGGCAGGGCAACATACTCCGCAAACGCCCCCGGGCGATTCACGATTCCCATGACCGTCCGGTTCGGGCAATGCCGCTGCAACCTTTTTGCGCACCAGGAGCAGCGTCCGCAGGCGACGTTGATCTCACCCACCACGCGCTTGCCGATCCACTTCGCGTCTTCACATTCCACCACCCGCCCGACAAACTCGTGCCCGGGAATTCCGTGAAAGCCTGAGTAGCCCTTCAAAATCTCGCGGTCGGTGCCGCAAATTCCCGCCAGCATAACCTTGATGAGCGCTTCGCCGGGAGCGGGCTCGGGCCTGGGCAGCTCGCGCAGGTTCAATTTGCCATCGAAAAAAAGTGCCTTCATGGTTTGGATTACAGTTTGCCAGTAAGTGATGCTTCCTTTTGGATTAGTCTGCCGTGGCGATGGATTCGATCGCCCGGACAATCTCTTCGTCTTGCTTGTCCGCAACGGTTCGCAGGTCGAGGATAAATTCGTCCTGCTCCACCCGGCCCACAATCGCGGGCTTCCAGGCCCGGAGCATCATGTCCAACCGGGCGGCGCTGTGATGTTCATGGCGGACAGCGACCACCGAGGTTGGCAGCGTCTGGCCGGGGGTTGATCCGCCGCCAATGACCGACTCTCCATCCCGAACCACCGCCGCAAAGTCCGTTAGCGATGAAATGATCTTCGCCAGTTTCTCCGCGCGCAAAGTAATCGCTTCCTTGGAAAGCCGCATCATGCGCAAGGCGGGAATGGAATCCCACCGACCCTGAAGATAGAGCGCGGCGGTTGCTTCCAGCGCCGCAATCGTCAGCTTATCCACCCGCAGGGCGCGAAACAGCGGGTTCTTGCGGATACGCTGGAGGAGTTGCGATTTCCCCACCAGAACACCCGCCTGCGGACCTCCCAGAAGTTTGTCGCCACTAAATGCAACCACGTCCACTCCCGCCTTCAAGCTCAGACCGGCCGGCAGTTCTCCGGCCGCGCCAAAGGAGGAGAGGTCCATCACGGCGCCGCTGCCCAAGTCCTCCATCAGGATCAGGTTTTGTTTGCGGGCGAGTTCCACCAGTTCTTCCAGCGCCGGCCGTTCGGTAAAGCCCACCATGCGGAAGTTACTGGGATGCACTCTCAGCAGCAGCGCGCGTGCGCTCGTTGATGGCCGCGGCGTAATCCCCCACCCGCGTGCGGTTGGTGGTGCCGACTTCGCGCAGAATCGCTCCACTTTTGGCGCAGACGTCGGGAATGCGAAACGACCCGCCGATTTCAATCAGCTCGCCGCGCGACACGATCACTTCCGCGCCCTCGGCCAGCGTGTTGAGGGCCAGCAGGACGGCCGCAGCGTTGTTGTTGACCACCAGCGACCGCTCGCACCCAATGAGCTGCGTGAAGAGGTGATCCGTATGGACGTCCCGCTCGCCGCGCTCGCCCTGTGTGAGGTCGTATTCGAGGTTTGAATATCCTTCCGCGACGCGCACAACCTGGGCAAGGGCTTCGGCAGCCAGAGGGGCGCGGCCCATGTTGGTATGCAGGATTACCCCGGTGGCATTGATAACCGGCGCCAGGGAGGGCTCGGTCATCGCCCGCGCCGTCCGCACCATTTCAACTTCGAGCTCATCGATCGAGAAGCTTTCGACAATTCCGCGCGAGATGGACTCACGCAGGTCTTGCAGAACCTTTCGCACTGCCTCCAAAATTAAGAACCGGCCCAACTCTGATTCCAGCTCGCGCAAACGTGCCCGGCTGAGCATTTCATCCACCGAGGGTATTTGGCGCAGCAGGTTGGCGGTCGCGGCCTTGGGACTTGTGCGGGGAGATTCCATAACGGCTTATTCGCGGAACGGGTCCCTCTCCCAACGGCGGACAAAATCAGATCCATCCCGCAACAGCGGAAAAAACCCGGATCCCTCTCTGAGGGGAGAGGCTTCTGATGGTGCGCGGCTTCCAGCGTACCAGAAAAAACCAGATCCCTCTCCGAGGGGAGAGGGCAGGCCGGAACCTTCCGGCCGGGTGAGGGGTCTCTTCTTCACTAGCGGGTCGAACCGCTTCTTCCCAGCCCCCGAGAACAGCCGCATTCTTGCTGCTCCCGCCCATTTCCGCCCGTCATTTCAACACACTCGGCCAGGGCCGTCAACTTTCCGGTTGACGGGGCTTGTTTTAAACAGAGTATAATTCCGATTCCTGATCAGGACTTGAGGCGTTCATTTGACCGTTGACGAAGAATTTAACAAGCTTGAGGACGACCTCCGCCGGCTCAAGATCGAATACGAAGTCTATTTTAACGGCGCCATGCCACGCCCCCCGCACGACACCCTGTTCCGGGTGGAAACCATCATCAAACGGTATTCGAGCGATCAATCCAAGCTGAACATGAGCCAGCGCTTCCGGTTTTCCAGCCTGGTGCAGAAATTCGCCGTCAATAATACCCTTTGGCGGCGCAAGCTCCAGGAGAAGGAGGAAGGGCGAACCATCGGCGCCCCGCAAAAGCGCGCTTCGGCAAAATTGAAGGACGGGCAAGTTGCCAAGGGCTCCTCCAAACCGGTGCGAGTGATCTGCGGCGATCCCGACACTGAGTCGGAAAAGATTACGCAGCTTCTGGAGGCCATGAAAAAGGCCCGAGTCCAGGCAGGGAAGTCCGCCGGAAATATCAATCCCGCAGCGTTTCACAAATTCATCAAGGAAAAGACCCGGCAGGTTCAAGATAAACTCGGCTGCGAGAGGGTGCAGTTCTCCGTCTCCATCGAGGATGGCAAGGTAAAATTCAAGGCCGCGCGCGCGGAATGATAAAATTTGCCGCGGGAGCGACTTCCGCCCCTTGTATTCCCTGCACGAATGAAATGATTTTCGGCTGGATTCCGAGGCCGCAAAAACGTAGCGGCGGGTTTACCCCGCCACCGCCCCTTGACGCAATTGGGTTTATGGCGGCATAAAGCCGCCTCTACACCGCATAATCGGATTGATGAACCGCCATCGCGAGGATTCCACTGAGGCCCTCCCCCCCAACAGTCTTCATTTCCTCTCCGAGGGGTCGGAGATTCGCCCTGGCGAAAGTCCGATTTTTGGACCCCGATCGGACCCCAGAAATCGGGGGGCTGGTCCGTCAGCCCGTCGGTGGACGGGTCTTGCGACCGACGGATCGGGTGAGGGATTACTTCGCCGCGCAGAGTGTCGATTCCCAGACACTCTGCGGCTTTTCGTGGTCATCGGGGAAGGATTTGCGGACCCCAGAGCGGCTCCGCGTTTCTCTGGCCATACTGAACAGGGTGTTGGTCTGGATCGCGCCCCGATCCAACAGTAATCCGCAACCTAATCCTGGTCATTAATGGCCCTCTCCAGTTCGCGGATTTCGGTCATTACGGAATCAAAATCGGGTTCCTGTCCAAAATACATTTCCCGCATTTTCTCATAGTCACTGCGGAGCGCATCTTCAAGCTGAGGGCCGGGGGCAAGGCGGAGAGTTCCCTTCTTCGCAAGTTCATATTGCGCCGCCGCGCTCCCGGAAAAAGTGCTGTTTATGCTCCACGACTTGTTTCAACAGATTGAGATTCTCAAGCGCGCTGAGGCCGCGGGGATGTTTTGAAATGATCGCGACATCATGATAGTGGCGAAACACGCGGTCCGAAATTTGCTTTCCAGCCTCGGCACGATAGTATTCGCGATGCAGGATGGTGGCCTTTTCCCAGAATGTCCGCTCGGGCCCAATCGCGTTCACTTTGAAGCTGGGTACTTGGAACAAGTTCGGGAATGACTCCGCCGCGTAGGGCGTCAGGGCTGCTTCCTCGCATGGAATCTGGTCACCGCGGCATCCCAATTCAAGGCGAACGACCCGCTGGACATACCCACTCACGAGTGGGCCGGGAATGCCTGCGGGATATTTGAAATTAACTGTATCGCCATCCGGCGCGGTGGGGTCGATTTCGAGACTCCACCCCCGCCCTCCTAGTATCGAACTGATCCGCTCGTCGAGTCTGGGCAGGAACTCGCCGGCAATGACATTGCGGCACGAGCGCTTCAGTTTTTCAATCGTCCTGTCGCGCTGTTTCGTCGCTTCCTGATGGGCGGGGTCATTCTCATCATTGAAGCCAAGTTGATGGCGGTTGATGACGAGGTCGATGTCTTCGGAAAAGCGCTGGATCATGCCAAACGCTTTCGAGAGCGACGTGCCGCCTTTGAACATTAGTTGAGGAAAATCGTGGAACTGGAAGACCTGATGCAGCACCCAACAGACCCAGAAATCCTTTTCCGCAATTTCGGGCGATATGCCCTTGGCGGCGGCCGTCTGGTTAAACAGAGCTTCTCGATCCTCGGGTGTCGCCTTTGCCCATGTGTTCATCGGTTGTTTCCTGCAATCGTCGAATGATTGCGTGACTCCAGCCTGGGGCGAATTTGATGAGTTTCGCGAGTTGTGCCCGGTCGCGAGCGCTCAGGGCAAGTGACAACTTGCGGACCACAAAGTTCTTGCTTGCGTTAGGTCCGACCGCGCGTATTGCCTGAAGAGCCAGCCCCGCTGGCGTCCCTGCTCCAGGGAACCTCGATGGTCTGGCCGGTTTCAACTGAATGGTTTGGGCGCCAATCTTGACACGATGGGCGGGCCCGTCGGTGAGATACACCAATTGGGCTGGAACCTGGTCGGTAAGGCCCAACAAGTTCGCCGCGCGAGCGCCCGAAGCTTGCACTCGGCTTCCGGTCCTCGCTGCCAGTACCGCAGCCACATTATCAGGGTTGGGTGCGAGAGTGCCAAGCTTCTTGTGAACGCGGGGATAGTCGTAAAGACCCTGGCCCAGGCGGCGGATGGTTTTGTTGTGTGCTAAGCGCCACAAAACGATATCGACTGCGGTACGTGTGCCGAGGTCGAGGAAATTCCTGGGCGTGAATACCCACCCACGCCCGTGTACGCGAATTCGTTTCAGGATACCAGCAGCGATAGATTTCATAGCCATCAATGAAAGAAAAACTATACACCTTTTCTTACATAAATAAAATAAATTATTAGCTTAATTGCTTTTAAATAAGCGATATGTATGGATTACAGCAAACATACAGATTGACGAGCATCTGAGTCAAACTCTTTTCCGAAATCATGAGTTGCTTTAGTAAGATGATTTTCTGAAATTCGTTACTGCAGGCAATGCACTCGAATTCGCAAAAAGCGATTGTCATCGAACGGAATGGTTAGGTATATATACCTAACCATTCCGCAGGAAGAATCGGAAGATTTAGCACCCAGGGCACCTGCGGAATGAACGACAAGCCGTTATATTTGCTAAAGGGGGCACGATGATTAGGTATATATACCTAATCATCGTAGGGGCTCAAATCAGTCATTGAAAAGCAAAACTAGCAGGTAAACATCCCTGACAGTTTTGCTACGCGGAAAATTATGCAATCGAGAGCACGGATTGAAATCCGCACCTATTTTCAGGAACTTGGTACGGAGATCCTATGGCCGAGTGATATTTCAAATCTCGTTACTGAGCACCGGTATGAATGGGGTGAGTTTAATCTCAGCGTTCAGCAGATGGTTAAGTTTTTGCTCAAAGAAGGACTGCTTCTCAAGGCAGAGTTTGAGTCCTCCAACTACACCTCTATAGTCCGCTACCTCCGCGGGAAGCCTTCCCCCTATGAATTGGCTGTGTCGCTGCGTCGCGATTCGTTGCTATGCCACGGCACCGCATTAACGCTGCACGGTCTCGAACCCCCATCAACAACAATCTATGTGAATAAAGAGCAGGGAGCCAAGCCGGCGCCCAAAGGTATCAGTCAAGAAGGAATAAACCGCGCCTTTCAAAACGCACAACGTCAATCCAAGTACATCTTTCGATATGGAGGTTCGCGGTTCGTGCTTATCAGTGGCAAGAATACCGGAAAGGCCGGAGTGATTTCCGTGAAGTTGCCAGAGGGTGGCACAGCGGAGGCCACCGATCTTGAACGAACGCTCATCGACATTGTAGTGAGGCCAGCCTACGCGGGAGGGATAAAACGAGTGTTCTCGGCCTATAAGAAAGCCGCGTCCAAAATTGATGTCGACCACATGATTGGGCTACTACGAAAGCTCGACTACGCCTACCCTTATAATCAATCAATTGGCTTTCTCCTCCAGCGAGCTGGACTTTCTGAGCGTGATTGCAAAAAGTTCAAAGATATTGGCTTGGATTTCGATTTTTTCCTGGATTACGGACTGTACCATCCCAAATATGATCCCAACTGGAGAATGCACTATCCTTCGCATCTGGCTTAAATTTCTGCCAAGCGATGAAAAGCTCCGTGGAATATCGCGGGTGGCGCACACATCGTCTTCCCATGTTTGCGACCCGTCGAAGCAAGCCGTAGCGCGAACCGCCGAATCTGCGGTCCGCGGCTTTTAGGTTTGGATGGGTGAATTCAGATTGGTCGGTGGTGGAACGCGATCGATGGGCAGCCCGCAGGACCGTTCCCGATTCTGACCGCTGACGCCCGCGTATTTTCGGATTTTCGACAACCTTACATCCTCGGGCCGGCGCAGACGCGACGTGGAAGTAATCTACGCCCACATTTTACGGCGTGCAATGATGAAGAGCGGCCGAGCTTGGGGTGCGAAATCGCTGCACAAATCAGAACCCAAGCTTGCTGGGGGTGATATCATAGCGAAGATGAGCACTTTGGACTTGAGTGACGAACAGGTCATTTCACTGGTGCGGGGGTTGCCGGCTGAACGCAAGCGGGCGGCGCTGCTGGCGCTTGCCCAGGAAGCCCAAGCGGGCCGCGAGGATCGGCTGCGCTTGGGCGAGGCGCAATTGCGTCGAGCCTCCGCCGAACGTGGCCTCGATTGGGACCGCTTGTCGGAAGATGAACGCGAATCCTTCGTCAACGTGTTGCTGCACGAGAAATAGCCTTGCCGCTTACTGCCGTTTTCGACACCAACATCCTATTTTCCGCCACAGGTTGGCGGGGAAATCCCTTTCAATGCGTCGAGCAGGCGCGCGTCGGCCAGTTCCCGGTCTTCACTTGCGCGGAATTGATGGAGGAGCTGGCGGAAAAATTGGCGACCCGCCTCCATTTCTCTGCGGATCAAGTTGCGGAAACGCTGGCTGACTATCTGGGTTTCCTGCAGGTGATTCAGATTCCCAAGGCGCTGGCGGCGGTCTGCCGCGATCCCGACGATAACATGGTCCTCGAATGCGCTCTTGAGAGCCATGCGCAATATATCGTCAGCGGAGATATGGATCTGCTGGAACTGAAAGATTTTCGCGGCATCCGGATCGTCCGCGCCGCCGAATTTGTGAAGCTTCTCGCGACTTGACGAATGGGCAGCGGGCGGCGCGAACCTGCTCTCCAAGGTCCGCGGCCTTTGCCGGTTTAAATGCGCGCATTCAAATCGGTCGGAAGCGGTACACGATCGATGCGCAGCCCGCAGAACCGTTCCTGATTTTCACCCCTGAAGCCAGCGCATTTTCGGATTTTCGACAACCTGAAGTCCTCGTGCCGACGCCGACGCGACGTGGAAGTAATCTACGCCCACATTTTACGGCGTGCAATGATCAGGAGCCGCGGACCTTGGAAAGCAGGATCGCGCTACGATGGCTCCGCATGTAACCACCCCACCACTCAACTTGCCACCCCTCCTAAATCAGGAGGAGAGTATCGCCGCGGACCTTGGAAAGCGGGCACGCGCTACATTTCGACAAACATCTCCCCCGCCCGTCAGCCCGTCGGGGACGGGTCTTGCGACCGACGGGCGGGAGTGAGGCGCAAGTCGAAAAGCTCATGCGGGCAGGAGATTCCGCCGATGATTGAGTGGGGCGCGCGCCGCGGGCGGGTCCGCACACTTCCTCGCATCGTCTATCGGCAGGTTTGACCGCAAACTTGAACTAAAAACGCATCGGCGACCCCAAAAAATCAGGCTCAGCCTCGCCGCGCCTCATTGTAGAAGCAGAGGTATCCGTCAGCCGACGGATTCCTCTGCGGCACTTCAAATTGCAATTTCGAAAGGTTCATTGCTGGGGAACGACAAATGACTCCTCCCGGCCGAACAACTCGGTTCTGCCAGTCACGCCGATCGGGTTCTACCGCTCTCCGTTGCCGCCTGGCGTAAAGTGCAGGGTTCCAATTCTGGATATCAAGGTATAGAATTAGAAATCACCCATTGACTCGCGATTAGTGTCTCCCAATTTCTAAGATTCCCAAGAGGTTGCCATGCGTAAGATTTCACGTGCCTTAATCAGTGTCAGTGACAAAAGCGGAGTGGTGGAGTTGGCCACCGAACTCGCCGCGCTGCACATCGACCTGCTCTCCACCGGAGGGACCGCTAAGCTCCTGCGCGACAAGGGCTTGAAGGTTCGCGACGTGTCCGATTTAACCGGCTTCCCGGAGATGCTGGATGGCCGCGTCAAGACCCTTCACCCCAAGGTGCATGGCGGGTTGCTGGCGATCCGCTCGAATCCCCAGCACCAGGCGGCGGTGAAGCAGCATGGCATCGAATACATCGACATGGTCGTCGTCAATCTCTATCCCTTTGAAAAGACAGCCGCGAAGCCCGGCGTCACGCTGGAAGAATTGATCGAAAACATCGATATTGGTGGCCCCTCCATGCTGCGCTCCGCCGCCAAGAATTTTGAGGACGTCACCGTCCTCGTGGATGCTGCTGATTACGCAGGAGTTCTGGAGGAATTGAGGAGAAATGACGGCTGCGTTTCGCGCGAAACCCGGGCCCGCCTGGCGCGCAAGGTCTTCGCCACTACCGCGGCCTATGATAGCGCCATCTCCTCCACCCTCCAGAAAATGGCGGGCGCTGAGTTCCCCGGCGCGCTCCACCTCAACTATCTGAAAGTAATGGATTTAAGGTATGGAGAGAATCCCCACCAGAAAGCCGCGCTTTATCGCCACCCCGCTGCCGCCGGACGGGGCTTGGCCGCCGCGCCGCAACTGCAAGGTAAAGAGCTTTCTTACAACAACTTAGTGGACTTGGAGGCCGCCTGGCGCCTGGTGCGCGAGTTCTCCGAACCCACCACCGTCATCATCAAGCACACCAACCCCTGCGGCGTCGCCACTGCCGCTACTCTGGCGGAAAGCTACCGCAACGCCCTCGATGTCGACCCGGTATCGGCCTTCGGTTCCGTTATCGCGTTTAACCGACCGCTTGATGACATCACCGCCGGGGATCTCTCCAAACTTTTCGTCGAAGCCGTCATCGCCCCGGGATTCGATTCTCCAGCGCTGGCTCGCTTGTCCGCGAAAAAGAATCTTCGCTTGCTCGATATGTCCGCGACCGCGGACGACGAATCCGGATTCATTCTGAAGACCATCGGGGGAGGCTTGCTGGTTCAGTCCCCGGATTCCCTGCCCGCACAGCCGGATCAGTGGAAGTGCGTAACTGAGCGTCAGCCGTCCGCGGAAGAGCTGAAGGCGTTGATTTTTGCCTGGCGGGTGGTCAAGCACGTCAAATCGAATGCCATCGTCTATGCGCGGAACGGAGTCCTGGTGGGGGTGGGAGCCGGGCAGATGAGCCGCGTCGATTCGGTCAAACTCGGAGCCAACAAGGCGCGCGACTTGAATCATCCGTTGGAAGGCTCCGTCATGGCTTCCGATGCATTCTTTCCTTTTCCCGATGGAGTGGAAGAAGCCGCACGGGCGGGAGTTACGGCGATTGTGCAGCCAGGAGGGTCGGTTCGTGACAATGAAGCCATTGCCACGGCGAACGAACACAAGATGGTGATGATGTTAACCGGGGTCCGGCACTTCTCACATTAGGACTTCGGAGAGTAATAACCTTCCCGCGCCACGATCCGGTACTTTACTTTCTTACCCTTCTTATTGAAGACTTCAAGCGGATTTCCCTGCTCGTCAACCACCGAAACCTTCAGCTTGTGGAACTGCCCGTCCTTGGTGGCGTTGGTGGGTATGAAACCCAGGCTGTATTGGGTGCGAAGTTGCTGCGCGAGCTGTTCGTAGTCGCCCGGAACGTCCTGGGCGAACTTAGGAAAATAAGCCTGTCCTCCTGAGTACGCAGCCATCGTCTTAAGGCCGTTTTCAGCCTGGAGGATTTCGACCGCCGTGGTGGGTGCGCGCCCCATGATAGGACTCGGGATACTTCCACTGGGATTAGGGTTCTGGAAGGACATCCATTCCAGCGTGCTAATGGAATAAATCGGTGTATCCGAAGCCTTCACGAGCTTCAATGTCTGGTCGTAAGTCAATTTGCTAAAGCTGTCGAGGCCAGTGACCAGCGCCACCACCGCCTTGCGGCCGTGAACTTCTTTCATGCGATCCAGCACAAACGCAAGGGAATCGTAAAAGCAGTACTCGGAAAATCGGGGAATGCGCAACTGATCCAAACCGGCGCGCATTTGCCCCCGGTCCTGGGTGAAATCGGTAAGGATTTCGGTTTTTAAATCAAAGTAGACGATGGCCACCCAGTCCTTGGGATGAATCACGTCGATGAAGGCGTAACTGTAACGCAGGACGTTGTAGAGGAATGCCCACCAACCATCACTGTATTCAATCAACATACAAATCGTCAGCGGAGCTTCGCCGGTGCCAAAATTCGTCACGGCTTGCGGCACGCCATCATCGGTGATTTTGAAATTCTTCTTCTCGAGGCTCTGAATCGGGGCGCCGGTGTTATCCACCACCATAACGTCGACGTTGACAAGATTCGTAGAAGTTGAAAGCGTATAGATTTCGTCGGGGTTGATTTTTTGTGCTTCTCCGGGGCTGCACTGTGACGGGCTGATTTGCAGGCTGATTTGCAGGGCTGATCGGGCGAGGGCTGAGTCCTCTTCTTCGGAACAACGACCGTCTCACCCACATCCGGCTGCGGTCCCGGGGAGGGCTGTTGCGTGGATTGCCCCGAGTCTTGAGCGGCGCCTAACCACCGCGGGGGAAAACTTGCGAGAAGCAGTATCGCGCCGACCCCCACTGCCAAGGCGATGGGCACATACGGTTTCTTCTTCATGCACCGAACTCCCGGATTCCTCTGTTTGATTTCGGTAGCTATGATGCCACTCACCCCCCAAAGGGTCAACCGGCCCCTAACGAATATTTTCTGCAAAGCCGCCCCCCAATATGCGCCCGGGCGAGTCCGCTTTGGCAGGGACGAGAGGCTCCCCGTCTGGCGCGACATAGTACCCCGGTACTATTGCCTTGGTACTGGCAATGACCTTACAGTTGCAGGTGAAAGTTGCAGTGCGGATTTTGAACTTGGTGACAGGAGGAAGTTTGGGATCGGCAACGTAGTACTCCGGTACTCTTGCCGATGTCCCAGGACAAAACTAGAGTAGCAAGTGAGAATTGTCGCGCGGTTTTATGCCTTGACCGCCATGGCTAGAATTTCGAGTCGCAAACCTCGAAAAACTGGCGGGTGGGCGAGGTGTAAAAAAAGGTATTGACACGCCGCCAGGATTAGAATAATCTCCCCCCAGATCGAAATATCGATTCTGGAGGAGATTCGTGAAAACTTTTAACCTGGCATTGTTACTTGCACTGTTAGTAGTTCTTACCGGCGTTACGATTCGGCGTAGTGTAGGCGGTTTTGCAGTAAATCAGACGTCGGTGGCTCCTCTGGGCATGTTGGCAATTGGCACCAGCCCAGCTCCGCTTCCGCCGAGTCCCAAGGGTGGCAACGGTATCGGCACCAGTCCGGCTCCGCTTCCGCCAAGCCCCAAGGGTGGCAACGGTATCGGCACCAGCCCGGCTCCGCTTCCGCCAAGCCCCAAGGGTGGTAACGGCATCGGCACCAGCCCGGCCCCGCTTCCGCCAAGTCCCAAGGGTGGCGGCGGCTTCTTACCGATTAGTTAGTTAGCTTCCGTCTCTCGGGTGTGACGGAGGCGCTGAAAGGAAGCAACCTCCGTCACGCTCATGAGCGATCTGCTCCTCACACGCGGCCTGCAATATTCGGGATACATCGTCGAAGCAATAGTTTGCCTGCTGCTCATCTGGCAGGGACGATGGCGAAGGTTGAGAGTCCTCTGCCTCTACGTTGCCTCCATCTTCCTACTTGAATGGCGTTGCCCGGTCAGCCTCCCTTAGCTTCTTCGGTCAAAGATCCACACAATATTATTATTTCTATTGGGTCACTCGACGTCGCGTTGGCCCTCGGCGCGTTTTTTTTGGTCTGCTCCTTCTTCCGCAGGGCCTGTGCCAGGGATGAGAGCCGGTGGTCCATGGCCCGGCTGCTGTTGATCTCAGTCTTCATCATTGTGCTTTTAGTCTCATTCCTTTCAATAAGCCGCCATTATTCCAACCTGTACACCTTCTTCATGGTTGAGTTTAGCCAGAACCTTTATTTTAGCTGTTCCTGTCCTCAATACTCTGCTGTATGTCATGATCCAGCAACTTGAGATTGAAGACGATGAACTGTCCCTTCTGGTCTGTGGATTAGGAGTTCAATTCGCCGGCCAGGCTGCGGGCCCAGCTCTCTCTCGATCGATGTCACGCTCGGCGAAACATTTTCCAGCATCCTCTTCAGTGTCCTGAATCCCGGCTTGTACGTTGGGCATGTTGTCGATTTGGATTTATGCCATTGGTAAGACCCCCCAGGCAGTGTCGATTCTTGCTTCAGCTTGGGTGGCGAGGATGGTTGGCTCTTACCGCCGTTGCGGAGTAAACGCAACCAGGTGATTTTATGATCATGGCGGCCCTGATTTTGGTCTTTTCGACCGGGCTATTTTTCTTCTATCTCCATACGTCTTGCCAGAAGATTCTGCGCCGGCAGTTTGCGCAGCAATTCGCCCAATCGATTGTCGCCGCCAACCGGCTGGAATTCCCCGCCATTCGCAAGGCTCTGGAAGGTTTGGGAGGCGGCACGGATTATTCCCGGCTTGCGCAAACTCTCAATTGCGATTACATGGCCCTAACTTATCTCCTGAAGAACGCTGCGAACGTCAATCAGCGTTACAGCTATGAAGAGCGCCTCTTGATGGTCTACTTCAATGTTATTTCTATACGATGGTTTCCCGTCATCTGCTTCGGCTCCGCGAAACGGCCCCCGCGCTGAAGTTGACTGCCATTCTTGAGTATTTCGCCAACGTCGTCGGAGAGCGCGTCAATGCGGTGCGATTCAGCAATCTGACTGCTTCCGATTACCTCCTGAACCTCTAATTCCTCTCCTCCCGAAATTCTCCCTTCACAGTCCCGCTTTTTCATCATGCTCACTTGCTGGTTCATTCACTTAATTACTTAAGATGAAATTCAGAATCGTGCTTCGATTTTTTTGGGGGGAAATTTATTTGGAGGGGGTCCCGAACTTGCAACTGGGGGATGGTGCTGAAGGGTGCTGTATGCTGCTACTGTCCGGCCCCAGCCCACGTCTGGCCTCAGCTCAGCCCCAGTCCAGCCCGAGTCCGTGGTTGACCCGGTGGCCGTTCGGGTGTATGAAGGGGTAGAGTTGGTTCGGCTCCGGGGAGGGAGACTCAGGACATGGTCAAAACCACCCTTCGCATCACCACGCTTATCTTGTGTGCCATCATAGGCTTATGGGCAGTCGGACATGGATTTGTCCTGGCAGCCAGGGTCAATGCTCTCACTCATGAGGGCATCCGTCAGAGCCTGGTGGAGATCAGCCTCTCCATTGCCGGGGGGGTTCTGCGTTCTCTCCGTGGCGGCGGAACAGCTCAACTGCTGGCGAACCCACCATAAGGACAGCGAATTGTTCTAACGGCATCTCTCCGCCAGGGTCCAAATCAGGCACCCGGCCCCTCCTTGGGCAAGTGGTAGTGTCTTAATTTGAAATTCATACCGTAATTTGCTTCGATACTTTGGCATTGAGCGTGCGGCGAATCCATTCTGACAAAGTCTGTTTGCTGGACTTGGCTGCTTTGGAAATAGCCTTGAACTCATCAGGTTTGAACCGTACAGGGACAATCTTCCCTTCTAGCGTCACCCTTCGGCAGCGCCTGGCCTTCCCACGCTTCTAGTTTTCGTGTCTTTTCCCATGTTT
>CAVTDA010000155.1:0-42842 GCA_963733285.1 uncultured Acidobacteriota bacterium | reverse complement strand
GCAGTTGTCGCCTTAAGTTGCGCCTGGTAAGTTGGGCTACGTCAGCGGAAGTGCGAGCTTTGGTTGGTACGGCGGCGCAACTGAACTCTATGTTATGTGGCAAGAACCCGTGCGGACCATTTTGGCGGCGGTAGGCGTTGGCGCATTGGAGCGTGAGAATGGGTCCAGAACCGTTTGATCAATACAACCGCGAATCTGAAGTTGAGTTGGGCGGCGACAGGTATTTGGTGCGTGACAACGGTGCGGTGTACCGCCGGCTCAGGCCGGGTCGTCGGAGGAGCCGCTTCGACGAAACCTGGACCTTTGGAAGACGAGACAAGGTGACGGGATATATGCACATTGGGACTCAGTTCGTGCACCGTATTGTCGCCTTTGCCTTTCTCGGTCGCCCTCCCTCCGAGAAGCATGTTGTAGATCACATTGACACGAACGGCAGCAACAACCGTCCTGAGAACTTGCGTTGGGCAACCCGGCTGGAAAACGTGCTACGTCACCCAAGCACGCGCAAGGAGATCATCCGCGCCTACGGGTCTCTGGAGAATTTCTTTGAGGACCCCAGTGCGGCCACCGGGCTCGACCGAGGCATAGAATGGCTGCGATCTGTTTCGAAGGAGGAGGCCGAAGGCAGTCGGCGGAAACTCCAAGAGTGGGCGGAATCCGATGGACGCCGCAAAGGCGAGGCTCTGGTCAGCAGGGTGTATGGCATTCGCCAGCCAAGCCCTCCTATTCCAAAGACAGTGCCGGACAGAGAATCATTGACTCCTCTCGCCCTGCAACGCCGATGGAAGACGCCGACGGCCTTTCCAAGTTGCCCCAGCGCACTCGGGCCGCACCCGCTTGCGGAGTACTTGCAGAACCTAAGGTCGGGTTCTGTCTTCACACGCGATGCGTACAAAGAAACTTCAGTAGTAGCGGCCGAACTTGGCAACGAACTGCTCAGTGTACATAGTGAGGTCAGGTGAGGACGACCCAGTAAAGCCGTTTGCCGTTACCAAGATCACAGTTGAAGACGGGAAGTTCGTGCACGAGGCCGTCGGCACGTTCTTCGACCTGGATAGCGCGAAGCGGGCTTGCTTCGAGTTGCTTGGTATCGCGCCCCCGGGAGAGATAGTTGACGATCGCCCTTAGGGGCCGCAACTTGCCACATAACAAATCGCGGAAGTGCTCCGCCATAATGTCGTGTTGAGTCCCGAACGAACTGTTGCCTTGGTTGATGATTCGGGGCGTTCACTTAGCTCTATGCTATAGCGTTAGTTCAGTCCTGAACGCGCGGAAACCTTGGTGGTTGATGCGGGGCGTGAGGTCAAACCTATGCCATACTGCAATTGACAACAACTGTCACTAACTGTAAATTATGATCCCTAAAATGGGCATTAGAAATCGAACTCTGCTTTGAGCCGAATTGAGGTGCACTTATGGATGAAAAGCCGAGCGGTGTCCTGACTATCGACGAATTAGCTGCCTACCTGAAGATAGCCAAGTCCACCCTTTACAAGCTTGTTCGAGAAGGCAAGATACCCTCCCAGAAGGTCGGCCGGCATTGGCGCTTCCGCAAAGGAGCCATTGACCGTTGGCTTGAGGAAACGCCAGAGAACAAGTCTGGCTCACGGAGAGGACGGTAATGGCCGAGCCACTCGCCGATAAAGTCATGCGAGCGATCAGCCAGGCAGCCGAACTCTACCATCGCCTTATCATGCTGGCGGCTCCGGTCGGCAGCGGCAAGACTGCCGCGCTCCAGGACGTTCATGCGCGCATGGCGGCTCCGCTGGTCAACGTCAACCTCGCGCTTTCACGGCGCATGCTCGACCTGACCGAGCGCCAGCGGGCGTTGGAGTTGCCCCGCCTCCTCGCGGAGATCGTGGGCGCATCAGCAACCGATGTGGTTCTACTGGATAACATTCGAGTCCTCTTTGATGTTTCTCTCAAACAGGACCCGCTGCGGCTCTTGCAGGGACTCTCGCGGAACAAGACAGTGGTGGCGGCCTGGAGCGGCTCAATGGACGGTGAGAATCTTGTCTACGCATCGCCGGATCATCCCAAATACAGACGATACAGCGCACGAGATTTCCTGGCCACGCGATCCGCGCAGCACCATCAGCTTACACCGAGGAATTCAAAACCTTGCGGCGCGAGCTGCAGAGTTGCGGGCCACTCGGCGGCAAGAGGCGCGTGCGCGGCTAGAAGAAACTAATGTAGGCCGGCTCCGACTAGCATCAAAGGGGCTGGTTCGCGAAGCGGCGGCCGACGTTACTGCTGCGCATCTGCATTCTGTCTCTGTCGAGCTCCAGAAGACCGACGGCCTCTATATGATGGGCGAAGTGGCCGCGCTCCGCAGCGGGCTGTGATGGTGCTGGATTCACCCTCGGGACTTTTTCGCCGGCGGCGGAGGCAAGACCTCACCTGAGGCGCGGAGTTTCGCCTCTGCGGTGGGTTCGTCGTCGTTGTCCCTGGGGTCCCTGCGCTGACCTTAGAAATTGCAAAGGATGGGCCAATCTTGCGGAAGGCAATCCTTCGGTACAGAGTCGAGGTCTTAGCCCCCTTCACGAAGGCAAAGAGCCGTGCCCAAGATGGGGAAAGAACTGTCGAAGAATTTCCTCAGGTTCCTTCCAACTCCAGCGGGGCAGTCGAGTACCGACACAATGTCAGTAATATGCAGAACCGGAAAATTGGCTTGGGGGGAAGAATTCCCCTTGTCGTTCTGCGAAAAGTGGCCTCGGGTTGTGGTTGCACCGTTCCACAATCGAATTGCAGGGGAATGTTGCGGTTCAGTGGTTTTCGCGGGTGGAGGTTTAACCTCGTTCCAAAATGGGAGCGGTGGGAATGCATGTCGGTCGAGGAGGAACTAAGCGAAGTCCGGAATTGGTAGGAGACTTCCTCCTCAAGGTCAAGGCCGAATTGGTCGATAGATAAACTGTGGGTAGGGAATTGAGCCTTGGACGGCCGCTGAAATCTCGGGCGGATTCACCTCAAGGCATGAGACCACTCCAAGCGTCGAGAGCAGGGTGTTCTAGTGAGCTTGAAGCCCGGCGCATGAAAAGAACCTGCTCCGGGCTGGCTCGTTAGCAATTCGGTGCATGGGAGTAAGGATCTGGGTAAAGGCTAAAGGAAATTTTTCTAAGTTTTTAGGAACCCAGCTCCCTTTCCCAAAATGGACCACAGATTCCGGATTGGGACCGTTCGGTCAGGCAATCAGGGGTATAGGGCACCCATGGTTACTCCTGCAAGGGCAAGGGGCGATACCGAATGACGAGGATAGCAGCCCTTTGACCGAATTTTGTTTGCGTTTTTTGGCATTTCGCCGGCAGGCTGCAACAGCGCCTCCGAGACTCGGTAACGATAAGTGAATTTATGGCAGCAACCAAGAACGACAATAAGCAACGAAAGTCCGGAGCCAACTCGGCCAACCAAGGGTTGAAAGAAGCTCTATCCCCGGCAGGTGAAGACCAGACTTGCACCGATCTGCATTTGACAAGCCGGGCCTCGCTTACCGATATGACACCGGGTGATCTCGTCTTTCTCGACGAGATTTCTTATCTGCGAGAGTCCTTTGCGCCGAATTTCATTGCGGTTCTCGCCTGCCCCCGTTGCGGGTCGCCGGGTCTTGTCACTTCCGCGCAACTCTCTGGAGCCGGCCCCATTGTCTGCGTCTCAAAGCTCTGCTCGGGCCAATTCCGCGTTGTCAACGAAACGCAGATAGTACCTCTTCCTGTAAGTTAGTTCAGAACCTCGAGTTTTCTCCAGCCGTTTGTAGTTGTCTTCCTTTGGCACAATTCCACTCCTCGTCAAAAACAAAAGCGGTATGATCTTTCCGCCTTCTCCGGCGCTGGTGCTCATCGCTATTACCCGGACCTGAGTTCGCAAACGGCTCTTTACTTCGCTCCCCCAGGTCCTGGTAAAGAGGTGAGTCAGCCGGTCATCATGCCGAGGTTTAATGGCATTTCGAATCTAAACATCGAGGGATTGGAATGCGGTGGCTGACGAGCATTGTTGCTTGCGGTCTTTTCCTCTTTGCCCTGGTCGCCGGCCTCGACCAGCAGCTCGCGAGCTCGCCTGCACAAACAGGTCAGAATTCGCTAAGACCCAAACTCGGAAATAGCAAAATCATCGCTCGATTCCAGTGGATAGGAGACGAGATTCCCTATCCCCCGCCCGCCCCGGGAGAAGATGCGAAGGTCCTCGGTCCGGTCAAGAAGTACTTTGAAAAGGCAGGCTACCAAATCCACGGTGATACTTACCCGATGACGTGGGCCGACGATGATGAAATTTATGCTTCAGCGGGCGATCCCAATTGGGGCGGCAAGAACGACGGCCTCGATGTCGAAATATTCTCCGGCATGCCCCCGCACTACACGATTACGCGGGTCAATCGCATGTCGGATTACCTGGGTTATGGCGGCAGCGGGGTAAAGCCTTCGGGAATGATCTGCGTCAGGGGAGTGCTCTACCTCGCGGCGCAAAACCTGCTGGGCGATAAGCCACCTGCCTACGGCGCCAAAAGTCAGCACGGCAGCGATGCTTCAATTTTCAGCTCGCGCGATCATGGAAAGTCATGGGCACCCTCCATCAAAGAACTCAAGCAACCCATGTTTCCGGGCAACTTATTTGGCGGCCCAGCGTTCATCAACAACGGGCGTGACAATGCCGGCGCGCCCGATGATTACATTTACGCAGTTTCCACCGAGCAATGGGATAACGGCAGCCATCTGCGGGTGGGGCGCGTACCGGCGGATAGAATTCAAGACGCGGCGGCGTGGGAATGGATTGCCGACTTGCGCAACGACGTCCATCCGCGCTGGACCCACGATCTGAAGCAAGCCGTTCCGGTGCTCACGGACGAACGCCACATCAGCCTGCCCGACATGGTTTACATCGCATCGATCAAGCGGTATGTGCTGCTCACCTGGCGGCTCTACAAGGACTATTCGCCCGACGACGGCACGGAATTAATGATCTACGACGCGCCGCACCCGTGGGGGCCATTCACTCTGGTCCACCACGAAGCGATATGGGAATCGGTGGACATGACCCCTTATTGCCCACGCCTCCCGCTCAAGTGGCTGCGCGAAACACCGGAAGGCTTGGTGGGATGGATTCAATTCTCCGGAAGCTACCGCAAGAACAGCATGCAGTATCGTTCCCACGTCCGTGAGTTTAAGATGACCCTTCAGTCACACCGTACTCCTTAACGGTTTCGATGACGGCGACGACATTTTCCCACGGCACATCGGGCAACACGGTCTGGGCAATGGTCACGATGGCGCCACCGCCCTTCTTCCACTCAAGCGTAATCTTCCGAACCTCGTCCCGCACGCGATCCACCGAAGGGCTTGGCATGATGGATTGGCTTCCGACGCCGCCCCACAGCGAAATCAGGCCGCCATATTTCTGCTTGATGCGGACCGGGTCCATGGCTTCCGGTTGGACTGGATTCATCACCGTAACTCCCAGGTCAATCAGCTCAGGGATGATGGCTTCAACATTTCCGCAGCTATGGTAGAAGATCATGATTTCGGGATTAACGCGCCGGGCCGCGCGAAAGATCCTGCTCCAGCGCGGTTTCATCCATTTCCGCCAGAGTTCGGGGCTGATGAGCATGCCTGCCTGCGTTGCCGTGTCATCGTAGAAGCAGAGAATATCCACTCCCGCCTCGGCCAGACCGACCGCCATCTGCTCGTCCAAAGTGGCGACGCGGTCAAACACCGGCTGCGCGAGCGCGGGATTGTCGACCATGTCCACCAGCAATTCCGCCATTCCGCGCAACCCATAAACCCACTCCGAAATGCTCCCGGCCGGAGCCGAGACCGCGTACCCGCGATCCTTGAGACGCTTGACCTTTTCCGCCACGCCGTCGGGTTCAAACGTGGGCATGGGGTAGTCGAGCATCTCCCGGACGGAAGTGAAGCCCTGCCAGGGATGCAGGTAGTTGCCGAGCGGAAAGAGCTTCTCGGGCACGTGAGCCACGCCGAGTTCATCAAAGGTGGTTCCGGGTGGAAGGTCTTGATAGTAGCGGGAGAAATCAGCCGTGCCAGGTTTGAGTGACGCCGCGATGTGACGAATATCGTAATCAAAATACTCCGCCGGATCGGTGGCCCCAGTGTGAGCGCGAAAGACGTCCAGGTAGGTCACGTCAATGCCGTCCGATGCGCCGACGTCGAGAGTGCGAGGCATCCGGTCGGCAGCTTGGTGGCGAAGCGTGCGGAAGACCCTTTCCCGGGGGCTCATTTTGTCCATTGGCGATTCACTCCTGAAGTGCATTGGTGTCATCAGGGATGCATTCGGCGGGGCGAGGGTAACGCAGAACGGCCATCGTGCAAAGTCTTTTCTGCGGCGCGAACCCCACCCGCGTGGTAAAGTACAGACTGGCCTCTCGTCCCCTCGCAATTGAGGCAAGGATGGAATCCAAATTGGGGGCAGCGCCGTGTGCGCTTGTAGAATTACCGCAAGCGAGAGGTAAGCACTCGGAAAGCCCCTCGGTAAGACCCAAAATACTGCTGACCAGTGTTTGCCGCCCCATCGGCCCCGCCCATGGAGACGCTCCCAGCGTCGGCTACGAAGTACTGCACGGTCAAATTACTCGAGCCCAGGGCATTTTCAGCCCCCGATCCACCAATTTCACCTATGGCCTCGATTACATTGCCGCCAATCTCGATGCCCCTGCCGTAGTGCTGCAATACCCTTCCCATCGCGAACTGATCCGCGAGCTCAAGAAGGCGCCGGACTATGTGGGCATTTCGTTTAATCTGGTCTTGTTCCAGCACATGAAGGAAGCGGTGGCGCTGGTGCGCAAGCACGCGCCGCGCGCCAAGATCGTTTTGGGCGGATACGGAACCGTCCTGGACGACGCCACCCTGGCCCCTTACGCCGACCACATCTGCCGCGGCGAGGGTGTGGCCTTCTTTCGCGCCCTGCTGAAAGAACCGCCACGGCCCAAGCCTTACGATCACCCCCTCGTGCTGCTCGATCTGAAGGTTTTTTCCATTCCCATGGACCGCACCGGCGTTATTTTTGCCGGACTCGGCTGCCCCAACGGCTGTGATTTCTGCTGCACCTCGCATTACTTCAAGCGCCATCACATCCGCCTGCTGCCCACCGGGGACGACATCTTCCGCGTGGTGGAGCGCTACCTGGAAATCGACGAGCGCATGAGCATGGCCATTCTCGATGAAGACTTTCTGCTCGCCAAAGATCGCGCTCTGCGCATGCGCGAACTGGTGCTGAAGCGCGGCACTCCCCTTTCCATTTTTGCCTTTGCTTCGGTCAAGGCCCTGAGCCGCTACACGCCGCAGGAATTGCTGGAGACCGGCATCGATGGTGTCTGGGTTGGCTTTGAAGGCAAACGCTCGGGATATGCCAAACAGGATGGCAAGCCGATTGAGGAGTTGATTCCGGAGTTGCGCTCGCACGGCTTCACGGTGCTCAGTTCCATGATCCTGGGGTTCGACTATCACACGCCGGAGATCATTCGCGAAGAGATGAAGGAATTCCTGGCGATAAAGCCCACCTACGGCCAATTTCTGATTTACGGACCCACACCCGGCACGCCCTTCTATGATCGAATCCAACAGGAAGACCGCTTCCGTCCGGAGATGAAGGGGGAACCCGAGCTCTATTACCACAATTGCGATGGATTCAAATCCATGGTGGCGCATCCCACCATGACCGCGGAAGAGATTGAGGCCATCCAGCGCGAGTGTTTTGACACCGACTTTCGGGTCAATGGGCCGTCCATTCTGCGCTCGGTGGAAGTCTGGTTCCAGGGTTGGAAGCGCTACCACAATTCCGATTCTCCCTACCTGCTGGCCAAAGCTCAGCGCTGGAAGGAGGAGATCCACTTCGCGTGGCCGCTTTTCCGCGTGGCCAAGCGCTTCGGCCCGACGCCGGAAGCGGCAGCCCGCCTGGAGGCGGAGATTCAAGCCGCCATTGGTCCGCCCTCGCTGGGCCCACGGGTGCGCTCCATGCTGGCTCCGCTTGCCGCCACCTGGACGGGCTTCACCCTGCGCCACAATTTGTTCCAGCATCCCCGGCTGGTTCGCAATACCTACCGCATGACGCCCTCGGCGTTGCGTTCAGGCGACCTGGGGCAATTGCGGGTCCGTTTGGAGCGCGCACTGCACAGCACCCTGGTGAAACTGGAAGGAGTGATGGACCGCGCCAGCGCCCTGCGCCTCGCTGCCGGAATCCGCGCCCACCTGCATAATAACGATGCCGATGTCAAAGTGATGGTGGCGGAGGGCACAGCTAAACCGCAGCATCTGCGGCTGCTGGCCGAGGAGTTGGCTTCGTTGCAACACCGCGTTTCCATTACTACGGCGGCTGGAACTGAAGACCGGAAATTTTCTGATGAGCGCCTAGACTTTGGAGTGAGTGACGCGGACAGAGGGCATTCCATCGGGCTCGTCCACCAGCTCGATGTCCTGGAAAATGTTGGGGGATTCTTTCTTGAAAAGGCGGAAAACCTCGACCGACAGCAGACGGATTTCCGTGTCGGCGTGAATGCTGCCGCGCAGTTCCAGGAAGTGCCGCCAGGCGCGCGAGTTTCCAGTTACGAAAATCTTGGTTTCAGTAGCGTTGGGCAGTATGGAGCGCGCCGCCTGCCGCGCCCATTTGCGCCGGTCGCGTGGGGCCATTTCCGGGTGCTTCTGCTGCACGTACTCGACCGTGGCATCCCCAAGCTCGACGTAGGCTTTGCGGAGAATTTCAATCGTCTCGCGCCACTTGGCAAGCAAGGCGGGATTTTCCTGATAGAGGGGCGGCACGACGTAGCGCGCGTCGCTCTCGTCCACATAGCGCTGCGAAAGTTGGGAATACCCGAACCCGGCGCGATGGCGGACGAGTTCATGCGTCAGAGCGCGGCTGACGCCCGTAATCAGGACGCACCAGACGGCGTGCTCGAGCACGCTTCCGTGCTTCGAGGCGAGAATATTCTCGATGTATTCCTGATTGCTCTTGCGGCCCTTGCCGAACGACATGTAGCAGACGCGCCCGGCGACTTCCGCCAAGGCCTCGCCGCCCGCCGGAGCGTCGGTGGTAAACACCATGCCTTCGTCGGCAAGGAAGCGCGCCAATTCATCGCTGGCAACTTGCTGGCGACCCACCAGATAAACCTTGGGTTTGGAAATGTAAGGATCGAGGGGTGGAACTGTGGCCATCCGGCTCCCGTTCAGCCAACGTATTTTGTGTCTTGGGTAGAACTACAGTTCTCGGAATGCTAAAAGGCGCCAATCGCCGCTTGCGCCTCCGCTCGCTCTCAGGCCAAACTCCGCCGAACGAGCGGATCGCCAAATCCGGAGACTAGCTCTTGCTTTCAGCGGCAGCAGGTGCATCCTTTTTGAACCCAGCGTATTTGCGCTGGAACCGCTCCACCCGGCCGGCGCTGTCAATCAGCTTCTGTTTGCCGGTGAAGAACGGATGGCACTTGGAACAGATTTCCATGTGCAGGATGTCGTTCTTATAGGTCGAGCGCGTCTTGAAAGTGCTGCCACAGGCGCAAACGACGGTGACCTCGTGATATTCAGGGTGAATCTTGTCCTTCATAAGACTCCTTCAGTGCCTCAAGTGCAAACTTCCATTTTAGCGATTTCGGCAAAAACTTTCAAATTGTCTTTTGCGAAGAGGCTGTTTCATAGACCGACGAACTCCCCAAGCCGATTCCCCACCTAATGGAATCTGGGTGCGCACCTTAAGATGCTTGCGAAGGCTTTTCGTTTCTTTCCAGGACGATTTTACCCTGCACGGATCCGGTTGCAAGCAGTTCGAGCGCGCGCCTTGCCTCCAATAGAGCGAAGGTATGAGTGACAAGAGGGTCGATTTTCTTTTCGGCAAGGAGTGCAAAGATTTTGGGAAGGTCTTCGCGCAAAGGCTTGGGGTCCTTGCGGTAAAGAGCGGAGATGCCGTAAAAATTGCCGCGCCGTCCGCGTAAGCGGGCACCAACAAAGAGATTGCCGAACATTGTGACTTTGGCGAGGGCGCTATTTGCGCCCATAAATCCAAAACCCACTACCGTTCCGCCCGGCCGCAGCGCTCCGATGCACTGCCCGACGCTTGCTCCGCCAACACCATCGAAGGCGTAATCGACGCCATGTGGCTCATGCGACCGCACGAGCTGGGCAAGGGGTCCTGCCCGATAGTCGATGGGTGTTGCTCCCAATGAACGCAAAAGATCGTGTTTCGGCGATGAGGCGGAGGCGTATATCTTGACTCCGGCAAGCCGCAAGAGCTGGAGCGCCGCCGTGCCCACACCCCCGGCTGCGGCTGTAACCAAAGCAGTCTTGCCGGAGGCAACCTTGGCCACTCGATGGATCATCTGCCAGGCCGTCACGTAGTTCAGGATCACCGAGGCCGCGTCACGGTCCGAAACGCCGCCGGGTACGGGAACAAAATGTTCGGCCTCGCGCACCAGGACTTCGGCGAAGGCGCCATGAATGGTCAGCGCCGCGACGCGCTGGCCAGTTTCAAATCCTGTTACCCCCGGCCCAATGGCGTCCACGGTTCCGGCCACCTCATAGCCGGGAACAAAGGGAATTTTGGGCGCGAACATGTACCCGCCCTTGAGCATCATTAAGTCGGTCGCACCCACGCCCGCGGCACTCACGCGAATGCGAATCTCACCCGGAGCAGGGGGAAGGAGCGGAAGTTCGACAACCTGCAAAACCTCCGGGCCGCCCTTGCGGGTTAGCATGACGGCCCGGTATGTGTCTGGCATTAGGATTTCTCCTCGCGAAGCTGGGGCTCCGCAACCCACGCTATGCTTGGGATGGCATCGGGCGCTCGTTGATGATCATCCAGGAAGTGCCGAACCGGTCGCGCAGCATGCTGAAACGGAAGGCGAAAAAAGTCTCCGCCATGGCCATGAAGATCTCGCCACCTTCAGAGAGCAGCGCGTGAATTCGTTCGGCTTCGGCGACGCTGTCAACTGAGAGGGAGAGGTAGGCGCTGCGCATCGGCTTGAACCGATCGCCGGGGATGTCGGCGCCCATCAGCTCCATTCCTCCCAGCTCCATGCGGGCGTGAAGGATGGCCTTCTCCCATCCCGGCGGCACTCTGCTCGTATCCGGTTGCTGACTCCAGGTCGAGATCGAGGTAATTTTCCCGCCCAGATGCTGTGCGTAGAAACGGAAGGCCGGTTCACAATTGCCGCCATAGTTCAGGTAAGTGCTCAATTTCACCGTTTCAACCTTCCCATCGGAGATTTGGGTTTCAAAACGACCGGTGGAATCAATCGCGCCGGGTCATGCTGCTCCCAGCGGCGACAGGCTGGTCAGCCTTGCCCGAGAACCGGCACCGCGACCGAACGAATCTGCCGGGCATCGTCGCTCAGAAGGAACTGGACGACATGGGCAACATCCTCAACGGGAACCCATTTGGAGAAATCGGCTTTGGGCATATCCCGCCGGTTGGCGGGGGTATCCATGGTTCCCGGCAGAATGCAGTGGGCGTGAATATTCTGCCCCTTCAGCTCGCTGGAGAGAATTTCCGTGAGCTGCTGCACCGCGCCTTTGGAAATGGCATAGGCCGCGATGCCGGCGCCACCACCGTTCAGGATGGCTCCGCTGGACGTGGTGATGATGCGCCCAAAGTTCTGCCGGATCATCTGGGGAACCACGACGCGCACGGCCAGGTAAACGGTCCGCAGATTGAGATTGAACATCTGATCCCAAGTCTCTTCGCTCGTCTCATGAATCTTTCCCGCGGCAAATCCTCCGGCAATGCAAACCAGGAAATCGATGCGGCTCCAGTGCCCGGTAACTTGGGCAACAAAGCGGTCCACCTCGGCGGAATTAGTTAAGTCGGCCTGGGCGCCCCAGAGTTTCTCCTTGTCCGTGCCGGCGCGAGCCTGAAGTGCCTGCCAATGCTGCTCCTCCGTGTAGGGCACCGCCACACTGGCTCCCTGTCGAACCAGCTCCAAGGCAACAGCGCTGCCCAAGGCGCCAGACCCGCCCGTAACGATGGCCACTCGACCGTTGAGGTCCATGGTTGATCTCCTCGTTTGCAAGAAAAAGCCATGATAGCAGAGGGACCTCGCACGAATGGGGGCAAATGATCGGGTAAGAGGTCCCGCGAAGAGCGCAAAGTATAAAATATACAATACCCACTATTAATTCAGTACCATTTCGACATATCATAGCAGCGGAAGGAGAGTCAGCTCAGGATGATTGGACAGACGCTGGCCCATTACGAATTGGCCACCCGCCTCGGCGAAGGTGGTTCAGGAGTCGTCTATCGCGGCCGCGATTTGCGTCTGGAGCGTCCCGTGGCCGTCAAGGTTCTTGCGGATGCGCTCCGTGACGATGAGCTGGCCTGGGTGTGTTTGTTGCGGGAGGCGCGCCTGGCTTCGCAGCTCAATCATCCGCATATTGCTGCCATCTATGACTTGGGCGAGGAGGACGATCAAGCCTATATCGTCATGGAGTACGTTGAAGGTCTGACTCTCGCCGATCTCATTCCTGATGGGGGTATGCCACTCGAGCAGGTGCAGCGCTATGCGGCGCAGATTTGCGATGCCCTGGCCTTCGCGCATGAACATGGCACGCTGCACGGCGACCTGAAAGGGTCGAACATCATCGTCACGCCGGAAGGAAATATTAAGCTTCTCGACTTCGGCCTGGGCCGCCGAATTCCCCGCCCGGACAACCTGGAAGTCTCATGTGCAAACCTCGCGCTTACGGAATCCGGCGCGATAGCGGGGACACTGCCTTACCTCGCCCCGGAGGTATTGCGTGGCGATCCCACCAGTATTCAGAGTGATATCTGGTCGCTGGGCGTTCTGCTTTATCAGATGACGACAGGTGAGTTTCCCTGCCGGGGAACCAATTTATTTGAAGTCAGCTTGCAGATCCTGACGGAAACTCCAGATCTGTCCAAGGTGCCGCAGGGCTTGCGACCGGCGCTGCAAGGCTCCATGGCGAAGGACCTGGGTGCTCGTTTCCCGACGGTGCGTGAACTTTCGCTCGCCCTCAAAGAAGCGGGGGATTCCGGCGACCGCGATGGTAAGGACAACTCCGCCGCGGTTTCAAGTCCAACTACGCGTATTCTCGAATTATTTCACCGGCATCGACGGTGGATTGCGGGCGGGGTGGGAACGCTAAGCATTCTGATGGTTTTGGGCATTTCTATTCGGCACTTCCGACCGGCGGGCAGCCCGGCGCAGATCTTCCCCGCAGTCGCCGCAACCAATGAACCTAGACATGCAGGAGTCGAGGATCCTGACGCGACGGTGTGGGTCAACACGGATACGGGAATCTACCACTGCTCAGGAACGAGATGGTACGGAAAGACCCATGTTGGCGAGTATATGAAACAAAAGCAGGCGCGGGGCAAAGGTTATCATCCGGCCGCAAACCATGCCTGCTTTTAAGGGTGTGAGCGGGTCAGCAACCCAATGAATAATGGGCAGGCATGTGGGGCAAATGCTGTTTTGCGCTAATCGCCCACCGCACTGTCCGTGGCGCCGGCGGTGACTGTGGTATTGGCGCGGATGACAAAGCTCTGATCTTCAAAATAATAGACCCCGCCGGTTTGACCGAAAGCTGTCGGGTCGGCATTAACCGAGAAGCCATTCCAGGTATTCGTGGCCGCATTGAACAACGTCGGCGCATAGGTAAAGGTGTAGCCGCTCTTCGCTCCTCCAGACAGAGCCTCATCCAGCAAACCTGCGGCAGTAGACGTTACACCCTGACCCGTGGCGGGAGGTCCCAGATCCGCAAGCGAGGTGGAGAAGCCGGTTCCATAAGTCGTTGTGTAACTTGCCTCCGCCGTGGAAATGACGCGCAGGCTCTCAATCGCCGAAGCCTGGTTTGCGGCGATCCGGCTGCGGAGAAAATTGGGGATGGCGATTGCCGCAATGATCAGGATGATGGCGACAACGATGAGTAGTTCAATGCAGCGAAAAGCCCCGATCGTTCTTGGGCATGACCAAGTCTCCTTTCCCACACGGAAGCAACTCAGGCGGATGTTTCCGCTCTGCTGTCGACTCCGTCCCGGAGTGATGAAGGCACGTCAATTGCCAGTCCCCAAAAATCTGCATAGGCTATGAATATCTAAAAACAGAGGGCTTACCGGTCCCTAACAAACGAATACTACTACATTTAGACACAGAGTGTAACTGGATGTGACAAAAATTGTCCATTTTGGATGGCGGATATATTTGTGCCGTCCCCCTGACCCTCGATTCGGGTCAAGCCTTGGACTATAGGCTCGCGGGTAGTCAAAATTGCCCCCAAAGAGTCCAAATTTCGGCCATGCCGAACTTCGGCTTCCCACTGATGGGACATGTTGTCGTGGTGTAATTTGGTTTCTGCCGCGTTGGTCTCGGGCCGCCGGATTGTCGATCCGGGATCGGCGTTGCGACGAATTGCCCGCTTGCCGCGCGTTTTCTCTTGACATTGCCATGACAGTAGGCTAGAATAGAATGGAGGAGAAGGCCATGAATTTCGCCCGCCGGCGTTTCCACATCCCCGCAATTCCCTGGTGATATTCTGCCCGTTGGGGGTGAATCTCCCAAAGCTGAGAACTTACTGATAACAAAGGGAAAGTTTTCGGCTTTTTCCTCTTCCCAAAGCTGAGAACTTACTGAAAATAAGCCAGTTAGCAAAATGACCGTTTAGGGATAATTCACCACTCGCTAACGGCGCTCGATGTCGCGGTGCCACTTCCCAACGACACCACGACCCATATTGTCAGTGCCAAGATCCGACCGGTAGGAGTATGATAGTAGGAGTAAACTAATCCCCTGAGGAATTCCAGCATGCGTTAACCCAAGGCTGTAACCCAGGCAAAAGAGGAATTTGTGGCAGAAGAAAGACTAAAGATTGCGGTTTTTATTGATTTTGACAATATCCAAATTGGTGTGAAGGAGACTCTGGAAAAGAATTTGACGTTTCCATCGTCTTGGAGGCGCTGAAAGAGCGCGGCGAAGTCGTCAGCAAGGTCGCCTATGCGGATTGGCCTCGGGCCAGTGAGTACAGCCGGGAGATGACGCAACACGCCATTCATATGGTGCAACGCAGCGTGACCCCGCGCGGTGACAAGAATGGCGCGGATATCAACCTGGCGCTCGACGCCCTGGAGATGGCTTTTACCCGCGATCACATCAACACCTTCGTGATTGTCGGCGGTGACAGCGACTTCATGGCGCTGGTGGAAAAACTGAAACAGTACGACAAGCGCGTCTTCGTCGTCGGCGGGCGTCAATTTACCAGTGGCATTCTGCAGAGAAATTGCCACGAGTTTATTTCCTACGAAAACTTGCTGAAGAGTGGCGGTGATGGTGGACGCAACGTGCGCTCCACACGCACCACTTCCCGCAGCGCTGAATCCCGCTCACTCGCCACCGCCATGCCGAACATCCAGCGAGCCCTGCAGATCCTGGCGGAACGTGAAGTTGCCCCTCAACTCGGATTGCTGAAGAGCACTCTGCTTCAACTTGATGCGACTTTCAGCGAGCGCGACTTCGGCGCCGGATCGTTTTTGGAATTCATCCAGAAGCTCCGCAAGGCGGGCTTGGTGGAAATGCGCCGCACCGATCGCGGATATCTGGTCGAGGTGGTGGAAGGCGAAGCCACTGCTCGGGAAGCGGCACCGGAGGCGGCAGCAGAAAACGGCGCGCTTGCGGAGGGAGAACCGGCTGAGTCTCCCGCGACTGACACCCCAAGCGATGAAAATGGCCAAGTCGTTTCATCCGCAGCGGTGACTCCGTCCGCGCCCGTCTCCTTGGGAACGGAAGATACTCTGGCAGCGCTACGAGTAGCCTTAAGCGGCCACTTTGAAAAGAATCCGAATCGCCCGCTCTATCTCCGCCAAATCCGGCAGCTCCTCCGCGCGGCGGGAAGTACAGTCGACGAACGGTCGGGTTTTCGCGGGCTGCTCGATCTTCTCCATCAAGCGCAGCGCGAAGGTTGGCTGCGGCTGCATCGTGATCGCAAAGGTGTCTGGCGGGCCTTCCCGGCTGGAAGCATCTCGACGGCAACTGCTCCCGCTGTTGCCGTTGACGCGGCATCCACCACCGAATCAGCCTCAGAGTCCGGGCAGCAACTGGAACCTGGAATCGAAGAGGAATTCTCGATGCCGGTCGAAACCGACGTCAACTGGGAGTCGATGGAGCTTCAGCAAGAACTCCCGAATTCGGAAGCTCCAATGTCGGTTGCGGTCATCGAAGAAACCACCTCTGGAGATTCCACTCCTCAACCCAAGCCTCGGAAGTCGCGAGCCAAGGCGGGACCAAAGACTGCCAAGAAAAAGGCTCCTTCCAGACGCAAGGCCAAGGAGCCTGAATCCCCCGCAGAAGGCTAGCTCAATCCGGCTGAATTTCGGCTTGAATACGATGCGAGGGGTCCGCGGACTCGATTATGCGCGGACCCCCAAAATGTGCAAGCTTCGCGCTGCACCTCCGGGAAGTTCCTCGGATTCATCGTCGAATTATTCCGTGGGCAACAAGTTGCTTAGGGATTTCAATTCCTTGCTTTCAGCGCCTTTTTCAAAATGGAAGGGGACTTTAGCCTTTCGCAGGTCATTTCCCATGAGGGCGATGCTGTGGCTTTCCTTTCCACTGACCTCCAGAAAGGTCGCGGTTCCCTCGGCCGCCTGGCAATTGACGAGGCGCGCATCAGTGACCTTGTCGAGGACCACGGCGGGCACGTCGCGGCCAGCCCACGCCTGGCGCCCGGTGAAATCAGCCAGCTCGAGCCCGTCAACATCTTCAAAGTAGAGCGCACTCTGCCATTTATCCAGCACGGGATTTTCCCAGACAACTTCCACGTCCTTCACCTTCAGGTTCCTTGCGTATTGGAATTTCAAGGCGTGGACTGAGGTGTCATAAGGCGACTTGGGATCAGTGGAAATGAAAAGACGGATGCCTTCAAAAGTGACCCCTTCGAGCGGGCGGGTGCGATGTCCCGAAATCCGGGAGGAACCCTGCACATGGGCAATGATGTTGCGGATCATGACATTGCGAATCAGGCCCGGCCCCGGATCGCTGGGCTTAGGCGGTTCGTGATTCCATTCGCTGGGGGTCCCAATCATGAAATTAAAGGGATTGGCGTCGCCCGCCCAAAACCAGTCGAAGCGGTGAAGATTCATCGTAATGTTGGAGATGATGACATTCTCAATCGTGCCGCCGCTTTCAATCTGCAGGGTGATTCCGCGGTTGGTGTCGGTGATGACGCAGTTATCAATCACCACATTGCGCGCGGCGACGGCCACGCCTTCCGTGAACTTGATGGCGGCGGAGGCGGAGGAGAAGTGGCAGTTGACGATGGTGATGTTTTCGGCGGCGCGTTTGGCGGCGAAAATGGCGATGCAATCGTCCCCGGTCTCGATACGGCTGTTGGAAATGTGGACGTCGTTGCAACCGTCGATGTCAATGCCATCGCACCAGACCGCGTCTTTCAGGCTGGTATAGAGATAGACTCCTTCAACCACCACGCGGTCGCACTCCTTCAGGTAGTAGGTCCAACTGGGGGATTTGATAAACGAGAGACCGGAAATTTGAACATCCTTGCAGTGGTACAGCCATACGAGGTGGGGGTAGACCTGGCGCTCGGGGAAGCCCACGGGGAAGGAGCGCATCAGTGACTTGCCCAGATTCTTCATCATGAGCAAATGGCCGTAGGCGCGCTCGAAATCCTCGGGCTGCTCCATCCAGATGAATTCGTGCTGGCCGTCGATGATTCCGCGCCCCTCAATGGAAATGTTCTCAAGATCGATTCCATAGAACAACGCCGCGGAATCGTTGCTTTGCGAAACGTCGTAGGCCTTTGGGTCCTTGGAGGCGAAGAGCGTTGCACCGCCTTCAACGTGGAATCGCACGTGGCTGCGCAGGTGAAGCGTTCCGGAGGTGTATTCGCCGGGCGGCAGATAGACGGTGCCGCCACCCGCCGCGGCGCAGGCGTCAATGGCCTTCTGAATGGCCGGCGTCGCGTCATCAGCTTTCTTGCCGGTCGCTCCATGATCCCGAACGTTGTAGACGGCCGCGCCAGCAGGACCGGCTTCCGGGGAGGCTCCCGGCGTGCCCTCGGCGAATCCCTTCACTCTCCCATTCTGCAACCCGTGGGCAGAGCTTGATGCCGCCACACCCACTCCCGCTAATGAACTCATAAACACACGCCGACCCATCGCATCGATCATGGCTTTTTCCCCTTATTGAAATGATTTGGCGGGAGGATCTTGCAGCAATCATTACCGATACCCCCATGTTGTATGATGCCACTCCGACTTTCTTTGTCCAAGAAGATATCGAGGTGCAGGAATAACTGTGGGGTTATTCGGAGGGATGCGCCATCCCGAAGCACCATGACTTGCTTCACGTCGAGGGTTCGCAAATAATGGGCAGATGAGCTCAGCCTTCAAGCTGACCCCGGAACAATCGAAAGCGGTGGAGCATGGCGAGGGGCCGCTGCTCATCATCGCCGGGCCCGGCAGCGGCAAAACCCGCGTCATCACCCAGCGCATCGTGCACGTGTTGAGTGCGGGCGGGGGCGCGCGGCAAGAAGCTGGACTTTTCTCCAGTTTGCAAGCCGACGCAAGCGGGAGCAACCCAGGCTCCGGCACACCAACTCAGCCTGAAAACATTCTGGCGCTGACCTTCACGGAGAAAGCTGCGAAGGAGATGCGCAACCGCGTTCGCGAAGCCATGCCGGGGATCGAGGAACTGCCCCAAATCTCCACCTTCCATGCCTTCTGCTACGAGGTCCTGCGCAAACGCCATTTCGAGCGCACACTGCTCGACAAAATCGATGTCTGGATCTTCCTTCGGCAGCGGATGGAAAGCCTGGGGCTAAATTTCTATCAAAAGCTGGCGGAACCCGGAGCGTTTCTGCACTCGCTGAATGATTTCTTCTCGCGCTGCCAGGACGAATTGATCGAGCCGGAGGATTTCGAGGCCTACGTAAAATCTCTCGAGCGCGAGCACCAGGAAATGGTTTCCGCACTCGACCCCGAGGAGCGCATCCTCTTGGGACAGGAACTCGAGAAGAAGCAGGAACTCGCGCACGTTTTCCGCAACAGCCGCAAGCTGATCGAGGAAGCCGGCTCCTCGAGTCTCGGCAGCCTGATTCCGGAGACCGTGCGCCTCTTTGACCAGCATCCCGAGGTTCTGGAATCCTATCGGCAGCAGTTTCGCTATGTGCTGGTCGATGAGTTTCAGGACACCAACTACGCCCAGGTGGAACTGCTCAAGCGGCTGGTAAAGCCACCCCATAACATTACGGCGGTGGGTGACGACGATCAGGCCATTTACCGTTTTCGCGGAGCATCGCACGGCGCGTTCAAGATGTTTGACGACGCCTACCCCGGCCACGAGACGGTCTTTCTCGACACGAACTATCGTTCGAGCGAGCGAATCCTGCGCGTGGCGGAAGTCCTGATTGGCCGGAATGACCGCTACGAAGCGAAACCCAAACTGCGTGCCCACCGCGAGGAAGGGCCGCCGGTCTATCTTCTTCAGTCCACCGACTATGTGAGCGAGGCCGCCTGGATTGCCGATGAAGTGAAGCGCTTGATCAAGCAGAAGACCCCTCCCGGCGACATCGCCATCCTCTATCGCGCCCACAATTATCGCAATCCCCTGGTGGAACAATTTCGCTCGAAGAAAATTCCCTTCGCCATTCGCGGACTCTCGATCCTTTCCACTCCCATTCTGCGTGATCTAATGGCTTACCTGAACGTGATCCGCTCTTACCGCGAGAATGTAAGCCTCACGCGCGTGCTGCTGGCGCCGCGCTGGAGGTTCCCCGAAGGGTTGGCCCTTGAAGCCCGCAAGCAGGCGCTGCGCGACCGGCGCTCGATTTATGAGGTCTTAACGGAATGGGAAAAATCCAGTGACGCGAACCGGCTGAGCGAAACCGGCTGGCATGAATTGAAGTCGCTGCTCGATGAGATGCACAAGCTGGCCGTCTACACGCCGGTTTCAAAGCTGCTTGAGAAACTGCTGGGGCGGCTGGAATTAAATTTCAAGCCGCACGACCCCGATGGCACTTACGTGGACGCATTTCGAAAATTCCTGGAGAAGTGGGAAGGCAAGAGCGAAACGTGGGAGCTTGAGGCATTCTGGAAATATTTTCAGTATTTCCGGGAAGCAGGCGGGCAGATCGAGGCGCCGGAGCCCGAAAACAGCGCGCGATGCGTGCAGATGATGTCTGTCCATGCCGCCAAAGGGCTGGAATTCCCCGTCGTCTTCATCCTGAGTGTGGCTCCACGCCGCTTTCCCCACTCCGAAATGAAGCCCGTGATCGAATTCCCCGAAAGCATGCGCAAGGGGCCTCCTCCACCCGCCAATATTCACGAGCAGGAGGAACGCCGCCTGCTTTATGTGGGATTGACGCGCGCCGAAGACCGGCTGTACGTCTCCAGCGTCACGAAATCCGGGAAGAAGCCCTCCGTCTTCATCAGCGATCTTACCAGCGACGCCGTCGTGGACGCCCGTGACATCGAGCGCGTCCAAATTTCGGAGACGGCTGCGGAGGCCACCGCGCCCACGGCGGAGAAAACTGCGCCACGCGCACCCTCAATCTCACCCCAGCCGCAGGAAGGCTTGTTTGAGAGTGGCACGAGCGAGATGGCAATCCATCCGCCGCTTGCCGAGTGGGCCGGACATACTTCCGCCATCAGCCCCACGGAAAAGCTGCAATTGAGCGCCTCTGCGCTGGAAACCTACGAAACCTGTCCGCAGAAATTTCTGTTTGGCCACTACCTGAAAATTCCCACCGGGCCGCAGCCCGCGCTGACGTTTGGCAATGTGATGCATCAGTGCGTGCGCCAATATTTCGAACTGCGGCGCAAGGGGCCGGTGCAATTTGAAGAGCTTCAGGCCTATTTCGAGAAGGTCTGGAGGAGCGCGGGCTTCGAAGATGATTATCAGGAGCAGTCGTACAAGAAAGCGGGCCTTGAGCAGTTGCGGGAATTCGCCGGGCGGCATCAAGACACCAAGACTTTCCCGATTGCCGCGGAGGAGAAGTTCACCTACGACATGGGCGACATCCTCTTGGAAGGCAGAATTGACCAAATCAATCCGCTGCCCGACCATAGCGTGGAGTTAATTGATTACAAGACCGGCCGGCCGCCCTCCCAAAAGGATGCTGATAAGAGCCTTCAGCTTTCCGTTTATGCGCTCGCGGCGCGCGACCAGTTGAAACTCAAGCCCACGAAGCTTACCTTCTACAGCCTCACGAGCAACGAGCGCGTGAGTACGGTGCGCACGCCCAAGAGCCTCGAATTGGTGGCAAACGAGATTCGGGGCGTGGCGGAACTGATTCGCAAGCATCAATTCGAGCCTAAGCCGGGTTTTGCCTGCAAGTTTTGCGATTTTGAACTCATTTGCCCCGCGCACGAGGAAGTCTATTAGGCGGCCGATGGGAAGGTGTTGCCCGCGCGTTCACCACAAGGTCATGAGCCTCGCTGATGATTGCGGGGCGCCCCGAATGGAATTTCGGTTATCATCTGTCCGCAGAAAGCCTAGGTTATTCCTATGAACCCAATCATGCTCATCTTGCTCGGTGTGGCGTTCGGCATTGCCATCGGCTGGCTGCTGGCGGCAAGCCGAAGCCGGTCGGAAATGGTGAACTTTCAAGTCTCCGCGGAAGGCCGCGTGAAGGCTGCGGAGGGCACGCTCCAGGAACTCCGCGCTCGTCTCGATACGGTCCAGGCCACACTCGACGAACGAGGGCGCGAGATCACTGGATTCCAGCAGAAGCTGCGGGAAGAGAGCGAGCTGAAGGTCCGTGCCCAGACCGAGCTTGAGAACGCCCGATCCGTCGCCACAGATTCTCAAAGATTGCGGGAGTTGCTAAAGAGCGAAGGAGAATTGCGGGTGGCGGCGGAAACCAAACTGCATGAAAGCCTGGCGAATCTGGAGGAGCAGAAGAAAGTCCTGGAAGATGCCAGGAAATCGCTGCTCGAGGCTTTCCAGGCGCTTTCAGCAGAAGCTCTGAAGAGCAACAACGAGGCGTTCATCTCGCTGGCGCAAAGCCGCTTTGAAACGCTGCAGGCGCAGGCAAAAGGCGATCTTGAGACGCGTCAAAAAGCCATCGACGGTCTTGTCAATCCGTTGAAGGAATCGCTCGGCAGATATGAGCAGCAAATTCTGGAAATGGAAAAGACCCGCCAGAAAGCCTACGGAACGTTGGATGAACAGCTTCGCACCCTATCTCAAGCAAACCAGCGTCTGGAGGAGGAAACCAAGAATCTGCGGAATGCCCTGAGCTCCCCGCTTAAAGCTCGCGGCCGCTGGGGAGAATTAACGCTGCGGCGCGTCGTCGAACTCGCCGGCATGTCGGAACATTGCGATTTTACGGAACAGGAGTCCATTGCCACTGAATCCGGACGCCAGCGCCCGGATATGATCGTTAATCTTCCCGGGAATCGCCGCATCGCAGTAGACGCCAAGGTTCCCCTGCAGGCTTTCCTTGACGCCGTCGACCCGGAAAAGTCTGAGAAGGAAAGAGCTGACGCGCTGGCCACGCACAGTAGTTTGGTTCGATCTCACATGAATCAGTTGTCGGAACGGAGGTATTGGGAGCAGGTCGGCCCAGAATTGGAATTGGTCGTATTGTTCCTCCCGGGAGAGTCATTCTTCAGTGCGGCCTTGGAACAGGACCGGCAATTGATCGACGACGGAATGCAAAAGAAAGTGGTGCTCGCAACACCGACAACGCTCATCGCGCTGCTCCGCTCAGCGGCATATCTGTGGCAACAGGAAAAGGTCACGCAGAATGCACGGTTGATCAGCGACCTCGCCAAACAGCTCTATGATCGAATCGGAACATTTGTGGAGCATTTCAGCGGGGTGGGTGATTCGCTCATAAGCGCGGTAAAGGCCTATAACAAGGCCGTGGGCTCCATGGAAAGCCGGGTGCTCGTGTCCGCGCGGCGATTCAAGGAATTGGGTGCGGCAGGGGGCGAGGAGATCCCCGGGATCGAACCCGTCGATGAATCCCCGCGCGCACTCGCAGCTCCGGAAAAGGAATCCGATCAATAATTGGCCCGTCATCTTCGTGAGGCATTGGTTGGGTCAGTGGGAATTTGGAAAGCGGCGGGCGATTTGGGAATGGGGTGGAGAGTTGCTGGAAGAGGATTGAAAACGATTCAGCCCTAAAAAACTTAGGGGGCGCATCGCTGCGCCCCCTTGAGTTCCTATCAAACTCTTGAAAAAGCTTAGCGCTTTTTCTTGGCTTTCTTCTTCGCTGCCATTCTATTCTCCTCCGAACTCTTTAGATTTTTCCGTCAGCAAAGCCGACGGAGCGCGTCTTCATTCATCATGTATAGAGTTACACGATTATCTTGTCAAGTGGAAAGTGATCAGTGCTGATGAAAAATATAAAAATGGTTGATCGACATCGATCGCACATTCAAGGTTAGATTCGAGCCTGAACACGTTTGAATCGTCCTTGAAAGTCAAATGCGATAGCAAACTTCGGAGATCGTCACCAGTATGCGGCCGACTTCATTCCCATACATTATCGAGGGTCCAACAAGCACGGCCTTCCCAAATCCTTTCGTCATCAAAATGGACGCATTGCCTGCGATTTGCATCCTAGGAAGGAGACCGGTGTTGATAGCCGGACGGACATGAACAAACCACACGCTGAATCCCTTCAAGGATGGAGAACCATGCGAAAAGCTGTTATCACGCTGTCGATCGTGCTGGCCGCGGCGGCATTTGCGAGCGCGCAGGATGGAAAGGAAACTGCCACCTCGGAAAAAACCTTGAAAGTCACCTCCGCGGTCGTGAATGTCTACGCCGTCGTAAGGGAAAAGAACGGCAGATTGATTCCTGACCTCACCAAGGACGATTTCACCCTGGAAGAAGATCAGCAGCCCCAAGTCATCAAATACTTCTCGCGTTCAACGGATACGCCTCTCACCATGGGCATCATGGTGGATACGAGTCCAAGCCAGACTCACGTTCTCGAGGTGGAGAAACGCGAGGCAGAAGCGTTCCTCGAACTCGTCATGCGCCCCAAGGATCTCACCTTTGTCCTGCACTTCGATGTCGACGTGGAACTCCTGCAGGACTTTACCGCGGATTTGCATCTGCTCAACAAGGCCATCGACGGATCGGAAATCAACGGAGGAGGAATGCGCACGCCGGGGACGTTTCCAAGCGGCGACAGCGGCGGGGCCACGCATCTGTACGACGCCGTATACCTTGCTTCGCACGAAGTGCTGCAAAACGAAGTTGGACGCAAGGTCCTGATCCTGTTGACGGACGGGGAGGACCAGGGAAGCAAGATTTCATTGGAGCGCGCGCTCGAAGCAGCACAGAGGTCCGATGTCATCATCTACTCCATCGATATCAATGATGCTGCGTTTTACAGAAATTCCGGATTCTTCTATGGGGGCGAATCCGTGCTGCAAAAACTCTCTACTGAGACAGGCGGCAGAGTCATTCAGGTCAAGAACGAACAAGAGACATCCGCCGCATTCCAACACATTGCCAATGAACTCCGCACCCAGTATTTGTTGGGGTATACTCCGACCAATACGAAACTTGACGGGACTTTCCGCAAGATCACCGTCAAAGTCAACGGCAGAAATGCCAAGGTGAGCGCCCGCCGCGGATATTATGCCCCACAGGGATAGCCGGACAATTACCGGTCAAATCTCTGCCGGAGTCGAAATCTTGCCCGGATAGCGCTCGCCACCATCGATTGGCTCCCACCAACATCTGATTGCAGATCGGACGAAACTCCCTACTGTGTGGGAGCGAAATAGCCAGACTTGGCGCGAACGTGCAGGGACCTGTTGACGGGTGTAATCGATGATGTTGCGAAACGTCCCATCATGGGCGGTATTCGTGGAGGTATAGCTCAGCAGGAATTGCGTACGCAGGTCGCGGCCGATGGCGCGAAAGTCCTCGGCCAGGTCATTGGCTTCAAAGGGAAAGAAGGCGCGCCCGCCGGTTTCCTGTGCCAGCCTCTTCAGCGTCTTATCGCCCCGCTTCTTCAGCGCCGGATTGGTTCGTACTGATGGCAAAGATCGTCACCTCAGCTTTCTGCGCCATCGCCAGCGCTTCCTCCCGCGTGTGTTCGCTATGGTTATCTTCTCCATCGCTTACCAGAATGATCATTCGACGCAGGTAGGGTTCGGGGGGCGGAAAGAAGAGCAGTTTTTCCTTGCACGCAAAGTAAATCGTATCGTAAAGCCGGGTTACCCCTCCAGCCCGCAGGTCATGAATGGCGCCCGCAAGTTTTTCCACATTGTCGGTGTAGTCCTGAACCAGTTGCGCCTCGGAATCAAACCCCACAACGAAGGCCTGGTCCTTTCCCCGGCGAATCGTATCCGAGAGAAAATCCGTGGCGGCTTGTTGTTCGAAAAGGAGCCGTTCCCGAATACTTCCGCTGGTATCGATCAGGAGGCCGATGCGGAGCGCGAGGTCCGTTTCACGGCTGAAATATTGAATCGACTGCGGCTTGCCGTCCTCGAAGAGATTGAAATCGTCCTTGGTCATCATAATGACCAGGCGATTTTTCTTGTCGGTTACGGTCAATGGAACGTTTACCAGGTTAACGACTGAGGTGATGGTCTGCGGGCTGGTGGTGATTTCCTCCTGCGTCGTGGGGGGCGCAGGTTTGCCTGCTGTGCCGGAGACAATGCCGGCAAACCGCAAATCAGAAGCAAAACGGCAAGAAATCTTCTTATGTTGAAGGCAAGCCCCATGTCGCAAATCATTATAGGAAGGGCTCCCAGAGGCGTCAACGAACATCGGACACGAGGAACCCAGGCATCACGCCTCATGGGAAGCCGGCTTAAGGGCATCCGGTTGCACTTCCGGGGTTTTCTTCCCGCGCAGACATTTTTCGATCTTCCTCGGTGAGCCTTCACGGCACGTCACCTGCCCGCGCGCAAATTTGAATTCCTTGCAAACCGCCCCTTCCAGTCCCAGCCGAATCAGAGCGTCGATATCCAGTTGCTGCTCCGCCTCGTCAAGCTGGTACGGACGAGCAAAAATCGCAGGAGAGCGCGGCATGAATCGCGGACAGCAGTCTTCAAAAGGCTCGCAGGAAATTTTGTAAGTCCCGATCTTCTCCGCCAGCCGGATGATTTCGGATTTATCATCCCCGGCGAGCGGGCGATAAACCGGAAGATCAAGGCCGAAATCGATCGCTTTCAGATTGTGCAGCGTCTGCGATGCCACTTGGGCGATGCTGTCGCCAGTCACCAATCCATGAGCGCGCTCGGCCAGGGCAATGTTTCGGGAAATGCGCGCCATCATCCTCCGATACAAAAGCACGCGATAGCTTTCGTGAGCACCGGCCACAATCTGGCGCTGGACGGCATCGAAGGGCACCAAATAAAGCCGCGAGGTAAATTGGTAGGGAGTCAGCGTGCGAACCAGCTCCTCCGCCACGGTCGTAGAGGAGTTTTTTGCGGGCGACGGGGTGCCAAAGAAATGGACGAACGTAACATGGCAGCCTCGGCGCATCATTTTGTACGCGGCGACGGAGGAATCAAATCCTCCGGAAAGCAGCGTCACCACTCGTCCGCTGGTCGTGGCGGGCAATCCCCCGGGCCCTTGAATTCGGCGGGCATAGATCATAGCCTTGCCGGGAATGACCTCCACCTGGCAGGTGACCTCGGGATCATTCAGTTTGACTTTGACGGTTGCGTCCCGCGCACGCAGGTATTCGAGCACCTGCCGCCCCAATTCAACCTCCAATTGCATGGAGTTCATCCCGTAAAGCGAATCGGCCATCTTGACGCGGACGGCGAAATTGCGCGGGTTGGCCTCCAGCATCATTTCACATGCGGCAGGACCCAGCGATTCGAGCGAGCTGGCAATTTCGCGGGCGACGGCAAAGTTGACAATACCGAAGATCCGGCTCACGCGCTCGATGATCTGGGGAAGCGCGTCCGCATCGGCGGGAGTGAGAATGAACCGCTCGGAAACAAGCTCCAACGAAGCTATGGGAAGATCCTCGATGCTCTGGCGGATGGCGCTTCGCAGCCGGCTGAGAAAGTAATTCTTGTTCTCGCCTTTCAGCCAGATTTCATGATAGTGAAGAATCAGAACTTGCTTCATGGGAGAACTTCTCGTTCCGAGGCGGCGGAAATTCGCAGAGCCCGCGGGGATTCGGCAGCAGTTAGGATATCGACTTTCGCGCCCCGCCGCAAGTTGCGACAGGGAGGCGACGGCGCCCGGCATTGCGCGCAAAGATTGGGCGCGTCCTTTGCGGGCATTAGCCACGGTTTGTGCCATCCTGACGCAGGCCTTTGGAAGGGATTTTTTGATTCTAAACAACTTACCCGGCTAGACCTTCCTTCTTGAGTTTTACTTTCTTGCTTTGCGGCGGATTAAAGGCCCTACAGTGCTGTTTGCCACGGCTTGTACCATCATGACGCAAACCCTCGGAAAGCTTTTACTGATTCTAATCAACTTACCCGGATAGACCTTCATTTTTGAGTTCCACTTTCTTGGCTTGTGGGGATTAAAGGTCCCATGCGGGTGTCAGCCACATATTGTGCCATCGTGAGCAAGTCCTCAGAAAATTTCGCTGATTCTAAACAACTTATCCGGATAGACCTTCATTTTTGAGTCCCCTTCTCTTGCTTGGCACCGCGGGGGATTAAAGGGGACGAGCGTGCCTCCAGATTGGGCGAATAGACCACCAAGATCGAGAGGCGGACAAATTGTCCGCATGATACCGGGACGGATGGGTTTCGCATTGCGGAGAGCTTCGGTCATGATTTTTCCCGCCTCCAGGGATTCTCAAAGGGGATGGGGCCGTTGCCCTCCCTGCTTATTATGATTATCACAATAGGCTACAATTGTCAAGGGGGAAGCCGGGGCGGCAGGCAATGCCCCGGAAAGAAAGTCCCTGCGCAGTGCCGCTGGGGGTGGGATTCAGTTCAATCCTCTTGAAGTCACGGGGGGAGCAACGCGGCGAGGGCAGCCATCACCGCCAATGCACTTTTGACTATGGGTTCTTCCTGCAATCCGCTTGACACTTGCTCCCCACCCCGGTAGGATGCCGGGAATATTCAGGTCTCACTCCGGGAATGATCACATCAGAGGAGGCTTCCAATGGCTGCAAACAGTTCACGGCGTGTCCTCTTGGGCGTTCTAGCAGGCGGCGTCGTGTGGGGAATCTGGAGCACGGTCATCAACATGATCGTGCTGATGCCAAGATACGCATTTGCGCAGGCCAGTCATGTGCTGCTGGCAAAGCCGCGGTATCCACTCTTTGTCGCATACTGGTTCGCGACGTTGTTCCTGCTGACCTATATCCTCACCTGGGTCTACGTGTCGGCGCGCGCCACTCTGGGGCCAGGTCCGGTCACGGCGCTGCGCATCGGCCTGCTGATTGGATTTGCCGTGAGTTTCCCGTTGAGTCTCACCATGGCGGCTTGGGCGCCGTTTGGCCGCTCGATCACCGCGGGATGGATGCTTGACCTCTGGGTGGGATCGATTCTGGCAACCCTGGTTTCCGGCGTGGTTGTATAAGGAAAGCTGACGTCTGACCCGCAAGAGTCCGGGTTCAATTTCGACGATAAAAGTCTAGCTTCCGATCGGCAATTGCAAACTCCAGCTTGTTCCCGGTTCGATCTATTCGAACCAAGCGCACGCGCACGCGCTCGCCCAGATGGAATGCGCGGTGGGTCTTCTCCCCGATAATCGCGCGCTGGTGTTCGCGATAAACGTAGAAATCGTCCCCCAAAGAAGAGAGCGGAACAAATCCCTCCACGAACAGGTCGGTGAGCTCGACAAAAAAGCCCGCCTTGATCAAGCTGATAATCAGCGCATCGAATTCGTCGCCGATGTGCTGTGCCATGAACGCGACCTTTTTCCATTCCATGAGCTCGCGTTCGGCGTCGGCAGCCCGGCGCTCCGACTCGGAGGTCGCAACTCCCAGGGCATCGAGCTCCTGGGGGGAGACGAATGCGCCACCGGGAATAAAATGGCCGTTTCTTGCCGGGTTCGATACAGGCCCGGACTGGCCGGAGAGCCTTTCCGCATCCTCTTTACGGCGCTTGGGAGATCCGCTGGGTTTGATCCTCTTCATTGGGCGGTACCCCGCGTCATCAGCGACGACCCGAACGCTGCCACCCTCACGGTCGAGTGCTGCCTTCAGAATCCTGTGCACGATCAGATCCGGATACCGGCGGATGGGCGAGGTGAAGTGAGTGTAGGATTCGGCGGCCAGAGCAAAGTGCCCGGAGTTGTCGGGCGAATACCGCGCTTGTTTGAGTGACCGCAGCATGAGGTAGGAAAGAATTCGCTCCTCGGGCTTGCCGGCCAGCCGCTGGGTCAGCCGCTGGTAGTGACGGGGAGTAATCTCCAGGTCCTGCGAATCGATACGCTCCATAAAGCGCGCGTGCTTGTCGCGTTCGTCTCGTTTGTTGGTTCGGAAGCGGGCGGCGGCGGGCAGTTCCACTCCCAAGGAATATCCGAACTTGGCCGCGATCTCCTCGAATTCAATGACCCGCTTCGCCTCCGGCTTCTCGTGAATGCGATAGAGCGAGGGGATGCCACGATTTTCCAAAAATCCCGCAACGGCCTCATTGGCGGCGAGCATGAATTCTTCAATCAGCCGGTGGGCAAAATTGCGTTCCGAGCGCTTAATGGCCACCATGCGGCCGAATTCATCGAATTCTATTTGCGGTTCCGGCAGGTCAAAATCAATCGAGCCTCGCGCCACACGTTGACGGTTGAGAATCCGGGCGAGTTCCTCCATCAGTTTGAAATTCGGAACCATCGGCGCATAGCGCTGGAGGGCTTCCGCTTTCCCGTCCAGGATGTCGCGCACGGACGTATAGGTCATCCGTTCCGCACTGCGAATGATCCCCGGGGTCAATTCGCATTCCGCCATTCGCCCCTGGGAATCGAATTCCATCAGCGCCGACATCACCAGCCGGTCGACATGAGGATTGAGACTGCAAATCCCGTTCGAGAGATCCAGGGGGAGCATGGGAACGGCGCGATCGGGAAAATAGACGGAGGTGCCGCGGAGCCGCGCCTCGTGGTCGAGTGCCGTGCCGATGCGGACGTAATGCGCCACATCCGCAATGTGAACGTGCAGGAGATAATTCCCGTTCTCCCGGCGCTCGACCAAGACGGCGTCGTCAAAATCCTTGGCCGTCTCACCATCGATGGTCACAATCGGCAGGTCGCGGAAATCCCGGCGATTCTGGCGGTCGGTCTCGCGGATAAATTGCGGCGCGCCGCCGGCCTCGGCCAGAACCTCCGCGGGGAAACGATGCGGCAGGTGGAATTTGCGGATGATGATTTCGACGTCGACGCCAAAATCCTCGCGCTTTCCCAAAATCTCCACAACCCGGCCGCGAGGCGGAGAGGACGGGCGGGGGTAACTGGTGATTTCAACATCCACCACCATGTTCTCGAGATCGTGAGGAGTCCGCAGGACGGGCGTCGAGCGATCCTCGCGCCGCTCGGATTCACCGCCAAATTGCCGGTCACGGCTTCTGTGGGTGCCGAGGGCCTGATCCGGCGGCCACTCCTCACCGCGAGGAATGACGATTTCGAAGGGAATGCGATGGTCAAAGGCGGTCACGAAGTTGTAGCGTGGGCCGCAATGAAACTGCCCCACCACGGTTTTCTGCGCGCGGTCCACAACCCCAACGATGCGGCCTTCCATGCGTCCGTCGGCTTTGGGGCGAAGGATCTGAACCTCCACCTTGTCACCGTTCATGGCCGAACTCATCGCGTCGGGGGGAATAAAAATATCCTGCTCAATCCCCTTGACCGGCGCGTTGGGCACAACGAATCCATACCCGTCACGGTGACTGATTAAGCGGCCGCTGACAATGTTTGCAGAATGGGATCTTGCGATTTTTGGATTGGAAGGCTTGCTGTTCGAGACCGGACGCGGCGGCGCGCTGGAGGTCCGGCGGGCCAGGGCGAAGGTGTTTTTCTCAAGATATTGAAGATGCCTCTTGCGAACCAGCCCCTTGAGCAAATTCTTGACGGCCGCGGCGTGGCTCGACCGCAAACCCAGTTCGCCCAGGATTTCGCGCAAGCGGAAGTTTCTCTCCGGCTCACGCTCGAACACCTTCACGATTTCCTGTGGCGAGGGTATTTGCGGCATCGGCATGACTTTAATTGAATGTATCGTCCATGAAAACCAGATTCGATGTTTCTTCACCTAGCCCGGTCCCTGCACCAAACCGTTAAAAACAAGCATCGAACCACTCGCGCGAGCGGCTCCTGCGGTTGAGACCGTTCCATTCCATCCGGGCTCTGAACGATTTTAGCCTAGTACGGGCCATCATTCTCAAAAACCAGCCGGCCGCGCTCAAGGAAGATGGAATAAATTGGGTGAACCCTTCCGAATTTCGTAACATCAAAAACAGAATGGAGGTGCGACCATGTATGTCATCGTCGGTGCAACTGGAAACACTGGAAAAGTCGTTGCCGAGAGACTCTTATCTCAAGGAAAAAAGGTGCGGGTGATTGGCCGTGATGCGAGCCGGCTCCAGGGCCTCGTGCAGAAGGGCGCTGAACCCTTTATCGGAAATGTGGCAGACGACTCCTCGGCCGCCCGGGCATTTGCCGGAGCCGAGGCGGCCTACTTGATGAATCCGCCGAACCCCTCGAGCCCGGATGTGAAGAAAGCCCAGGATCAGGTGAGTGATTCATTGGCTGCCGCCGTGCGAAAGAATAATTTGGAATATGTCGTGGCCCTGAGCAGCGTGGGAGCCGATAAGCCGGACAGAACGGGTCCCGTCATGAATCTGCGCCATTTGGAACAAAAGCTACGGAGTATCGACCATCTCAATGCTCTCTTCCTGCGCGCCGGCTATTTCATGGAAAATCTCCTGCCGCAAGCCGGGATCATTCAGCGGATGGGGACAGCGGGAGGCCCTTTGCGAGGAGACCTCAAAATAGCAATGATTTCGACAGGTGATATTGGAACCGCAGCCGCAGAGGCCTTGCTCAAGCGTGATTTCAATGGGAAGCACGCACGCGAACTGTTGGGCCAACGCGACCTGACTTACAATGATGTTGCAACGATCATTGGGAAGGCGATCGGCAAACCCGATTTGAAGTACGCCCAACTCCCTCCGCAAGTCCTTAAGCCCGCTGTGATGCAAATGGGGTTTTCCGCAAACATGGCGGATTTGCTTCTGGAAATGTCGGAGGCATTAAACTCCGGATACATGGCGCCTCTGGAAGCGCGCACGGCGGCAAACAGTACACCCACCTCCATTGAGGAGTTTGTCGCAAGGCATATTGCACCACAATTCACGGGCAAGGCGGCGGGCGCCTGATCGGTCCAGGCTTCGCGTTGGCAGGGTCGAGTCCAAACAGATAAATCACCGCTCGCGATCACGCTTCGAAAATTTACAGGGCGCAAAGCGGTCGCGAGAAGTGTCGCTTTCAGGGGATGGGAATCGATTGGGCCCAAGGGTGGCGCCACCGGACGCATCACCCGACGCGCTCGCAGAGCTTTACTCTTTCCTCGTTATCGATTTCCTTGAGGCGAACTTCGATAACCTCTTGGTCCGAGGTCTGAATGACCCTGCCGACATAGTTGGGTTGGATGGGCAGTTCGCGGTGTCCACGATCGATGAGCGCGCAAAGATCAACCCGTTGTGGCCGGCCGTGATCCAGCAGGGCATCCAATGCCGCGCGCGTCGTCCGGCCGGTGTAGACGACATCATCCACCAGGATGACGGTTTTCCCCTCCACCGTGAAGGCCTTGGGCACTTCGTGCACGACGGGCTTTTGCCCAACCGTGGAAAGGTCGTCGCGATAGAACGTAATATCGAGAGTCTCAACCGGGGGCGCAGTTTTCTCAATCTCCTTCATTTTCAAAGCCAGCCGCTCCGCCAAGGGAACCCCTCGGCGCCGAATCCCCACCAGAACCACTCCTGCCAGGCCATTGTTTCGTTCCAGGATTTCATTGGCCAGGCGCACCACGGTGCGATCGATTTCCGACGCCGACATCAATTGTGACTTCTCCCGGACTGGAACAACGGCAGGCTTTGTTTCTTTGATTCCCATAGGTGCGCTCCGAGCTAATGAGTAGGAAAGCACAGGCGGCGGCAAGAATCAAGCCTGACCCATTACCTTTGGGTCCTTGAATTCGAGGTCGCTCAGTTGTACATTAGCATGGGGATGTATACTGAAAGCTGAATATCAAGAAAATCGGATTGCTCAAAGGGGCATTGAATGCAAAAAACTGAAAAGGGGTTCTCGCTCATTGAACTCCTCATTGTGGTCGCGATTATCCTCGTCATCGCCGCCATTGCGATCCCCAACTTCTTGAAGTCGCGCGTTGCGGCCAACCAGGCTTCGGCGGTGGCCTCCTTGCACACACTGTCCCTCGCCCAGATGACCTATGCCTCCACGTATGGTGCGGGATATAGCGTGGATATGGCGACACTCGCTTCACCCATAGGCGGCGGCAATCCTACTTCGACGGCTGCGGGACTCATTGACAGCGCCCTGGCAACAGGAGTCAAGAGTGGATACAGCTTCACGTATTCGCCGGGACCTGTTGACAGCACCGGACGCATCAACTCCTTCGGCTTCACAGCCGACCCGGTAAGCAGCTCCACCGGAACTCAATTTTATTTCACCGATGAGAGCGGGGTCATTCGCCAGAATGCCACCACCATCGCGGGAGCCACCGACTCCCCTGTCGGCAACTGAGCGTTGCGGGCGGATGGAAGCCTGCGCCACACATCCCGGATTCTAGCGGCCTTGCTTTGGAGCAGCCCCTGGTCTTTATCCTTGATCCTCTCAAAAGCCATGCAGCCCGGCGGGAATGATCTCTAGACCACCACAGAAATCCCCCGCGCCTTCCATTCGCAGCCGACCGATTCCCCGATATTCAAGAGCGTCTAACGCCCTATTCAATTTGTGGCAGAATGCGATCCAAAAGCCTTGCAAGATTTGATGAGGCGGCGCGGCCCACGCTCAGGACCGCTTGGTGAGAGAGAGGCTTTCCGGCCAGGCCGGCGGCGCGATTGGTTATCGTGGCGATCGCCAAGACGCGCCGATTTAATTGTCTTGCCGCAATCACCTCAGGCACCGTCGACATTCCGACCGCATCCGCACCCATTCCTTTCAAGGCACGAATTTCAACCGGTGTTTCGTAAGAAGGTCCGAGCATCGATGCGTAGACTCCTTCAAAGCAGCGCACACGCAATTTCCGCGCGGCATTCAGCACCGTGGCCCGCAAGCGGGGATCGTAGGACTCCGTCAGATCCACAAATTGTGTGCCCCACCGCCCGTCATGAGGCCCGGCGAGAGGATTGACGCCTTGCAAATTAAGGTGGTCGGAAAAAACCATGAAATCACCCGGCCGGGATTTGGCAGCGATCCCGCCAGCCGCGCAAGTCAAAATAAATGTCTCAACCCCCGCCAGCGCAAGCGCGCGCACGGGGAAGACCACCGCTGCGGGTGTGTGCCCTTCGTAGCAGTGCACGCGACCTGCGAGAACGGCGACGGGGACACCGTTCCAATCCCCAAGAAAAAGGCCTCCGGCGTGACCTTGTATCGTCGGCAGGGGGAAATCCGGAATCTTTTCGTAGGGAATCTTCGCTTTCGCTTGGAAATGATTTACAACATCATCCAGTCCCGATCCCAGAGTAATCGCCACCTTTGGTATCAACCCATGAGATTGGATGTACTTGGCCGCACGCATAGCTTGGTCAAACCCATGCGGCAAAAGTCGGGCTTCAGGATGTTTCGTACGGGCAGTGTTTCCCACGCTTTTCACGAATAGTAATTATGCGAGCAGCAGTCCGGCAATCGCCGCGGCCAAATAATTGGCCAGCGTTCCCGCAATGAGCGCACGAAACCCCAACCGCGCCAAATCGTGCTTGCGGCTGGGAGCGAGCGCGCCGATTCCGCCAATTTGAATTCCAATGGAAGCGAAGTTGGCAAAGCCACACAAGGCAAAAGTGGCGATCGTGAAGGAGCGCTCGGCGATATGCCCTTTCAGCGGACCCAACATCGAAAAGGCCACAAATTCATTGACGACGACTTTTGTTCCCAACAGATTGCCGACGATGGCAGCATCCTTCCAGGGAATTCCCGATAACCACGCCACCGGAGCCAGCGGATATCCCAGCAGAGTTTGCAAGGATGTGTGAAAAATGCCCAGTCCGAGATTGACCAAATAAATCAAGGCAACAAACGCAATCAACATTGCCGCGACATTGAGCGCCAAATGAGTCCGTCAAACACGCCGCGTGAGGCTGCATCCAGGAGATTGATGGACCGGTCCCTCTTCCGAGAGCTTGACCTCGCCGGAAGACAACGGGCGGCCGGTTTCCGGGATCAGCAGCTTGGATATGAACGATGGTTCCGGGGGCGGTCATCACGACCGAGGTCAAAAGATGGCGGGGTTCCGCTCCAAAGAGAACATAGGCGCCGAATACCGACCCCGCAATGTGCGCCATCCCTGCGGTCATGACCGTCATCAACTCGGATTCGGTCAGGTCCTTGAGGTAGGGCCGGATCACCAGAGGAGCCTCGGTTTGCCCCATCAGAATGCTCGCGGCCACTTCCAGGGATTCGGCCCCGCTCGTTCCCAGTAATTTGGCCATCGCCCTGCCCGTCAAAAGCACGAGCATGGGGATGATTCGCAGGTAATAGAGGATCGACATCAACGTGGCGACGAAGATGATCATCGGCAAAGCCTGGAAGGCAAAAACAAAACCCAGGCTGCTTTGGTGCTTTCCCAGGTCGCCGAACACAAACTCGGATCCCGCAAAGGAACAGTTCAGGACTTTCACAAACGCGCCTGAAATCACGCTCATCAGGTGAAAGCCAAAACCTGTGCGCAGCACAAACAGAGCCACCAAAAACTGCAAACCCAGTCCGACGGCAATGGTCCGCCAGGGAATAGCTCTACGATTCTTGGAGAGTAATGCGGCGACGGCAATAATCGTCAGAATACCGAGGATGGGAATGAATCGAGTGATGGGCATTTGAATATGATGAACTTGTGATCTTGTGCGCGGACTTTTTCAATATCGCCGGCCAAAACGGTATGTGACTCCGCTCAAACCAAGCCAACCGCCCTCGGCTAATTTCAAGCTGGTGAATCCCTCGGGGGTTTCATCGCGATTCCTCCCCTGAAAGCAAACCATGCTGGGCAAGGCAGAGGCCTGATCCTTGGAAAATTCCCCGCGGCTGGCGCGGTAAAGGCAGTATACAACCAATTGGCGAGCCACCTTCCCAGGTTTCATCCGATATCAATACGCATTTTGCAAAGAAAGCAAAGTTATTGAGCATCGGCACTTGAGCTTGCAAGGGTTTAAAGAATACAATTTTACGTCCGACATGAATCCCTTTACGGCATGAAGTCCAGTTCAGGACGGGCAGGTGCATGAAATACCTCTACGCGGATATTGCCAAAATGGTGGACCACTCGTTACTCCCCCCCACGCTGAGGGATGACGAATTGGACCACGGTTGCCACATGGCACGTGTATACGACTGCGCCAGCGTCTGCGTCATGCCGTACTACCTCAAGCGATGCGTTCAGAATCTCGCCGGGAGCACCGTGAAGGCCAGCACGACGGTTGGGTTTCCACATGGCGGCCACACGACCGCAATCAAAGTGGCCGAGGCAGAGCTGGCCCTCGATGAGGGTTGCCAGGAATTGGATATGGTCGTCAATATCGGCAAGGTTCTCAGCGGCGATTGGGATTACGTCCGCGGCGACCTGAAACCAGTTATCGATGCTGCACACGCCAGGCGCCAAAAGGTGAAGGTCATCTTTGAAAACTGCTACTTGAAGGATGAGCACAAGATCTGTCTGTGTGAAATCTGCGCTGAAATCGGCGCTGATTGGATCAAGACTTCGACAGGGTTTGGCCCTTCTGGCGCGACGCTGGAGGACGTGAAGCTCATGCGAGCCCACTCTCCGGCCCATGTTCAGATCAAGGCAGCCGGCGGTATCCGTGACCTCGATCAACTTCTGGCTTTTCGCGCGCTGGGCGTTTCGCGCATCGGCACGTCACGCACAAAATTTATTTTGGAGGAATGCCGGCGAGTGCTGGGAAAGTGGTGATGGCTCAGACCAACCGGCACATAATCCCAAAAGTGTTGCAATTCTCATTTCATACTTCTTTCCCGCCATTCCTCTTCAAATTCCTCACGACTCGGAAACGACTTATGAGTCCCCACTTTAGTTGTTGATAAAGCCGCATAAAGACTGGCTCGATTCAGTGCTTCCTTGTCAGTCAACCCTTCCGCCAGAAATACTGCAAAACTGCCAATAAAGGCGTCGCCAGCGCCCGTACTGTCGATCGGATTGACTTTGAAGGGCGGAATCAAATCAATCCCATTGGCATTTGCGAGAAGCGAGCCACGCTCTCCGAGGGTAATGATGACTCGTGGCAACCCCTTGTCCAGCAGAAAACTCGCGCATCGCCGGGCTTCATCAAAATTGTGCACTGGAATTCCAGTAAGGGCTTCGGCTTCGCTTTCGTTCGGCACAAAATAGTCCGCGCCTGCCAATTGTTTGAAATCGATTGGCTGTGCGGGAGCGGGATTGACGATGCATCGGATGCCGTGCGTTTTGGCGTATCGAATTGCGTAATAAACCGTGACGAGCGGAATTTCAAACTGCAACAGAATCGTGTCGGCCTGCTGAAGGAGTGGGGCGGCGGCTTCAATGTCTTGCGGAGAAAGCGTTTCGTTTGCACCCTTGATGACCACAATCCGATTCTGGCCGCTTGCATCCACAAAGATGGGCGCGACGCCGGAGGAAACTCCCTCCACGACCGTGACGTGGCCGGCATCGATGCCCTGGGACTCGAAATTCTCAATAGTCGATGGACCAAATAAATCGTTCCCGACTTTTGCAACCATGCCGACCCAGGCGCCGCAACGCCGGGCAGCCACCGCCTGATTTGCCCCTTTGCCCCCAAAGCCCAAATCGAACCGTTTGCCAAAAATCGTTTCGCCGGGCCGGGGGAAAGTGTCATTGAAAATCGTCAGGTCGACATTGGCGCTTCCCACCACGACGATTCTCTTCTGCATAATTTCCCCCGAAGGATTTCCGAGTTTTGGTTTTTGGCTTGTCCGGCGTCAAAATAGCGATGAGTTCTCTTAGTGAGGCGTAATTACAGTGGGCCATGAGGATCAAACTCCATCGCGTGCCACTGCCATTTCCTCAATGCTGCGGTAGTGTATTCCAACTTGCGAATTGCCCCAAGAGCTTTCAGCAATTGCAAAGGAATGATCTTCAGGGGGAAAGGCCACGCAGGGAGTCGTCGTGCAGGGTGTTCCGCCCATAAGGCTTATGGCGGGAAATTGACAGATTTGCAAAATGTGGCGAAGGCAGGGACGATGCCCGCGCGCGCGATGGGAGGGTAGATTCCTCCCGGGGCTATTACGCCGCGAGAGCAAAATCCTGCACGGCCTCGTACATCGCAATAATGTTGGCAGGTGGAACATTGGCCAGCGTGTTGTGAACCTGCTGGAATACGAACCCGCCATGGGGACTCAGCGCCGCAATCTGCCGGTTGACATGCTGGCGCACTTCTTCCGGTGACCCTGCGGGCAGAATTGTCTGCGTGTCGCACCCGCCCCCCAAAAAACCATGTCCTTTCCAAACTCTCTCTTGAGTTCCGCGGCATCCATTCCCGCGCAGGAGATTTGAACCGGATTGATGATTTCCAGTCCCGCGTCAATCAAGTCGGGCAGCAGCTCCCGCACGCCCCCGCAGCAATGCAGCATCACCTTGACGTTGGCAAGGGCTTTGGCCCGGCGCCACATCACCTCGTGGCGCGGCTTGAAAAATTCGCGGTACATGCGCGGCGAGATTTGCGGCCCGCTTTGCATTCCCAAATCGTCGCCAAAGCCGATGATGTCGATCGAATCTCCAACCGCGGCGATGTAGTTCTCCAGATTGGCAAGATACATCTCCACGAGGTCGTCCAGGAATTTGTGCGCCCGCCTGGGCTCGGCGCCGAGCAGCAGGAAGAAGTTATCGTTTCGAAAGAGGAATTGACCTGCCTCCAGCAGGTTCCCTCCAAACGCCCCAACGATGGCCCGCGTGGAATTTCCGCGCAGCTCGGCGGCTCCCGCCTGCAATTGCGCTGCATCCACCCAGGGACCGGGAGGGGCTCCAATGGAATGCCACATCGAGTCCGCCATGGCTTCGGGAATCGTCTTCGGGCCATCCGCTTCTGCCAAGGGATAGTAAGTTTGCTCGAAATAGAGCGCGCCTGGGGGCATGTGCCCGATCACTTTCCCGCTTTTGGATCGAAAGACCCATTTTCCATCGAGCCTCTCGGGCAGGGCCCAGGCCGGCATTTTGCATGGTGTTCCGTCAGGAAGGGTCCAGTCAGCCCAACTGGCTTCGTCCAGCGCGAACCCGCGTCCCAGATCGATTACGTCAACACCGAATCGATCCAGGACGTCTTCATCGACGATCGCCAACTGCTGAATCGGGTCATAAACACGGATCGCCTTTTTGGGCAGGCCCATGTAATCCCGCAAACGCGCATAGGCAATCGCGGCAATTCCCGATGAACGATGGCCTGAAAAGTCGATGGGGATACGATCCGGGTCGCGGTGGTTACACGCAGCGAGAACTCGCTCTTGAGATGTCATGGCAGTGACTCCAGTGCAGGATTGAAGGGCAGGATACCGGCTTCGCGGGCATTCAACGACGCCTTCCCATTGTTTGTGCGAGGGTCAAACTTCGGGGTAAAGGCACTTTCAGAAGGAATTATAAGACAATTCAGTTGCGTTATCTATTATGATTTCTCGCCGTGCCATTCATCCTTTTGGGCTTCTTCAATGCTGAGGTGCTTCCTCTCCCGGCGGCCAAAGCGTTGTGTCGGAATGGTCCCCACGGGATTGTGCTTGTACTCGTCCACACCGCGCATCAAGTAAGTCTTGAAATGCGGGTTTACCGACAGATCGCACTTCACATTCGTTCCCGAGTATCGAATCGTAAAGCCGATTCGCCAGCGATCGGAATGATTGGCCGGCGATCCATGAATCATGCGGTCGTCATGAAAGGAGATCTCACCGGCTTTCAGCGTCAACGGGACGGCTTCATCTTCGCGGAAACTGCCGCGTTCAAGCTCAAGGGTGAGAACCAAATCCGTCTGGGAAGAGCGTTTGTGTTTGATCAGACCGCCCGATTGCGAGCGCGGAATTACCTGCATGGCGGCGTTACCCTCGTCGGAGTCGGTGAAGGCAACCCAGGCGGTAACGGAATTGTGCGGCGAAAGCGGCCAATGGTCGGCGTCCTGATGCCAACCGACCACGCTGGGATGGCGGGGGGCCTTGGAAAAGAAATTGGATGCCCAAAGGTAATAATTGTGCCCGAGCAGGTCCTCGACGTAATCAAGAATCTGGGGGTGAACGCAAATGTCGTACAAAAAGCGGCTGGCCTCATGCCACTCGCGGATCTCCTTGTCATCCTCGCCTGGGTGCAGGTATTTCAAAATCTCCCGGTAGCCTGCGTTCAGCTCCGCCACTTCCGCAGGCGAGTAGACAGGCGGGAGGCCGATCAGATACCCATTTTCTTTGAAGAACTGAACCTGGGATTGCGTAAGTCGGTGTCTTTGAGGCGCTGCTGCCGGCATGGCAAACCTCCTAAGCGCAGAGAAAATCCGTGAATCAGAGCAGTGACAACATGCGAGACACTTTCGAGCCAAACTTTCATTGCAACGACGAAACCGAACAGACGGCGCTGAATCCCTCGCAACAAATCAGACGGCTATGCTGAAAGTAAGCGCTACACCTGAATCGGCAGGGTCTTCGGCATGCGCGAGTTGGGCTTATGGATGTCCCAATCCGGTTTCTCGCTGACCAAGCGAACGTGGGGAAGGCGCGCCACCAGCGTGGAAAAGACCACCTGCCCCTCGGTGCGGGCAAGCAGTGCGCCCACGCAAAAGTGCGGGCCCAATCCAAACGCAATGTGCCGATTCTTCTCCCGCTGAATGTTGAATCGGTCAGGTTCAGTGAAGTAATCAGGGTCGCGATTCGCGGCATTGAGCATCTGGAAAGCCATTTCGCCGGGCTGCAACTTCTTGCCGCCCATTTCAATTTCCTGCCGCATCAAACGCGGTTGGCGCGCGACGGGACTCTCGTATCGAAGCATCTCCTCAATTGCGGGAGTCAGGAGCGACGGATCGTCCTTCAAAAGCTGCCACTGGTCAGGGTGGCAGAGGAGAGCCCACATCCCGTTGCCGATCAGCGATGTCGTGGTTTCATGACCCGCCACAAGGAGAGTAATGCAGGTATTGACCAATTCGGTCTCGGAAAGCCGCTCGCCTTCCGACTCGGCTGCCGCAAGCTCACTGAGAAGGTCTTCACCGGGATGAGCCTTCTTCTCCTTCAGCAACGCGCCGAGGTAGCCGCGGATTCCCAGAATCGAGTCTTGTGACCGCTGAAGGACTTCCACGGGAGGCTTGTTCACTCCCTGAAACGCCAGCACGCCGTCCGCCCAGCCTTTGAAGAGATGGACATCCGCCTTGGGCACGCCCAGAATCTCCGCCAGAACGGTGACCGGCAGAGGGATCGCGAGATCCTTAATGACATCCATTCCGCCAGCTTGCAGCGCGGCGTCAAACGCCTCGTTCACAATTTCCTGCATACGCGGACGCATCGCTTCCACGACGCGGGCGTTGAACGCCTTGGTCACCAAAGACCGCAGCCGGGTGTGGTCGGGCGGGTCGGAATGAATCAGGCTGCGCTGGCGATAGTGATCTTCAAAGATCTGGAATCTTGAACGGGTCTCCGGCGGCAGGTAGGCAACGGCCTTCGCCAGCCGCCCTTCATTGGAAAAATGCGCCGTGTCCTTGAAGGTCACCACCATGTCGTCGTATCGCGTAAGAATCCAGCCGCCGATGGAGTCGCTCCAATGGACGGGGTCTTCTGCACGAAGCTGCCGCAAGAGAGGATAGGGATCCTCCATGAACTCTCTTGAGACCAGCATGTCATCCAGCGTCTTCTCAGAGGCAAATGGCATAAGCGTTCCTAACCGGAATGCTCACCGCACGCACGATGCGATGATGCTTGAATTTGCGAATTTCCCGCGCAAGGGAGGCAGAGCTTCATCCTCAATGTCGCCCGGTAAATAACATAACGCCGGGGCCCGTCGAATGCAATCGCGACGCCCAATTTTCGATCGAGGGAATGTGCATCATGGAGTGAGGATGAACGAGGAAAGTCCCATGGCAATCGATGATTAGGGCGCCAAATCAAATGGACCGCCGCACTGAAGGCGGATTCCCCAGCGAAGCTCATTGCGATTGATGTTCTTCTGTAGATTCAATCCGCGGACGTTCCGCTTGCGTTTGGGTAACAATATCCCCCAGGTGCCTGATTGAATTGGCAAGGGCCTCGACAACAGCAGGATCAAATTGTGTTCCGCTGCAACGGCGCAGCTCTTCCACGGCCTTGTCAAAGGTACGCCCGGACTTGTACGCCCTCGCGGAGATCATGGTATCGAAGGCGTCCGCCACCCCGATGATCCGTGCGCCCAATGGAATGTCCTCCCCCTTCAATCCATCCGGGTAGCCTGTTCCGTCGAACATCTCATGGTGATTCCTCACCATTTTTCGAATTCGTTCGATGACCTTCACTTTAATGGGTTCCAGGATCTTTTCCCCCAGGACGGTGTGGGTTTTCATCACTTCGAATTCATCCTTGGTCAGGCGCTCGGTCTTATTGAGAACCGACTCGGGCACACCGATCTTGCCAATGTCGTGCAGAATTCCGCCCAGTCTCACTTCTTCCACCTGGGACTCGGGTAGTCCCATCTGATGGGCGATTTGAGCGGCTATGCGTGAAACCGATTGCGAATGGCCCTGCGTGTAGTGGTCTTTGGCATCAATCGCGAAGGCGAGGGCGGTCACAATCTCCAGCAATGAAGGCGCTTCGTGGAGGTTCACCGGCGCCGCGG
>CAVTDA010000154.1:0-60100 GCA_963733285.1 uncultured Acidobacteriota bacterium | reverse complement strand
CGTCATCGGCAACACCTTTATCCGTCCGCGCGTGGTTTCGAACACGCTGCCGGTTAAGCCGGTGTCTTACAGGCGCGACGAGATTTAACTTCTGGATGCAGGTTTACAACCTCGGCGTGGACGAAGCGACCAAAAGCAACAGCGCCCAGGTGAGCTATCAGATTACCGATACTGCCTCTGGAACAGTGATTTGGATAAGCAACTGGAGTCAAAGGATTTGGGATCTCACAGTGACCAGTTGACTGTAGAGAAAACTATTCCTGTTGCTGGCCTTCAACCGGGAAAATATTCGGTGACGGTCAAAATTAACGATGCAATTTCGAAACAAGAGATTGCACAACGGCGCCGTTTGTCGTCGAATAGAGAATGATCCCGTGCCCGGGGGGGCAGCCGAACACCAGATTCGGCGCGCTGCATGGGAATCGCTTGGGAGCATTTGCCAGGGTCGCCGCTAGATCCGATGAATCAGCGACCAGTGCTTAGATTCCATCTCGCGTTGTTTGTGGTGCTCATTGCCTTGGGAAGCGAATTCGCTCGCGCAGTTCCTTTGGGATCGGTCACAGGAGTGGTGCGCGATTCGGCGGGCACACCGCAGATCGGCGCGGCTGTCCAGTTGCTGCGTCCCGATCTCAGCATTGTGGCCAGTGTCTACAACCGACAATAATGGGCGCTTTCTAATATCCAAAGTAATACCGGGCCATTATGTGGCTCAAGGCGATGGGTTCCTCTTTTCTGCCGTCGCTGCGCGAGGATCTTCATATCCGCACGGCCACAGTCGTCGACGACCCCGACACGCTCTATGAGTTTGTTCAGTGGCCGCCGGCGCAGCTGCGCGGCGGCGCAAAGCGCAAAAGGATGACTGGGACTGGACCCTGCGCTCGGCTGCCAACCGTCCGCTACTGCGCTGGCTCGAAGATGGACCGCTGGTGGTGGTCTCTGAAGGCTGAGGGAAGCCAAAAGCCTGAACTCAAGGCTCGTCTGATGGCCACCGGCCACGAAGGTCCTTTGGCCAGAGCGGCGAGCGCTATTCCGCCACCGTGGAAGAGACCCCGGGATTCTGGGAAGCTGTGCCCAAGTGCTGGCAATTTCCGCCTTCAACGCATCCATCTTCTGTTCCTGTTCATGCGAAGGCAGGGGCAGCAGAGGAACCGCGTTTCCCTTGAACCCGTCCAATCCGCGCTCGGGAACGGTGTTGAAGAAGGCGACGAAGCGATAAAAATCCTTCTGGGTGATGGGATCGTACTTGTGATCGTGGCAGCGCGCGCACCCCATCGTGAGGCCCAAAAACGCGGTGGAGGTGGTGCTGACACGATCGACGAGGTATTCGACGTGGTACTCCTTGGGAATTGCCCCGCCTTCAATGGTCATCATGTGATTGCGGTTGAAGCCCGAGGCAATCTTCTGGTCGAGCGTGGCGTTGGGAATCAGGTCGCCGGCAATCTGGTCGATGGTGAACTGATCGTAGGGCAGGTTCTGGTCGAAAGCGCGGATTACCCAATCCCGCCAGGGTGACATGGAGCGCAGGTTGTCGATGTGATAGCCGTGCGTGTCAGCGTAGCGGGCCATATCCAGCCAGGGCATCGCCATGCGCTCGCCATAATGCGGTGAGGCCAGAAGCTGATCCACGCGCTTCTCATAGGCATTGGGGGATTTGTCGGCAATGAAGGCGTCAATCTGCGCGGGCGTGGGCGGCAGTCCGGTCAGGTCAAAATAAACGCGGCGCAGGAGTGTTGCCTTGTCCGCTTCCGGCGAATGGTTGATGCCTTCCTGCTCGATGCGCGCCAGAACGAAGTTGTCGATGGGATTGCGCGGCCAGGTCTTTTCCTTTACGTCAGGAACGGCAGGCCGCTTGGGGGCGACCAGCGACCACATCGTATCCCATTTGGCGCCCTGGTCGATCCATTCCTTGAACAGCTCAATCTGCTTGGGCGTCAGCGTGCGCCCCGAGTAGGTCGGCGGCATCTTTATGGATTCGTCAGTCGAGCTGACCTTCTCGTAAAGCTTGCTCTGCTCGGGATGCCCCGGAACGATGATGCGATAGCCGCCGCGGTCCGTGAACAACCCTTCCGTCTCGTCCAGGCGGAGATTCGCCATCCGCTGCTTTTCATCGGGGCCGTGGCACTTGAAGCAGGTGTCGGACAGAATCGGACGGATGTCGCGATTGAAGTCCACCCGCTTCGCCGGAGCCGTCGGCGGCGTCACCGAGGCCGATTTGGTTGTCTGGAAAAGCCAAGCGACGGAAACGAGGAAAGCAATCGTAAAAAGCAGCCGGTTTCTCAAGCTGATCCCCCCACTAACCTGATAGGACGTGTGCCCAGAGTGGCTAAACTATATCCAAAAGCAAGCTGTAAATCTACTGTAACCTTTGGTTTTTCCTATGAAGTTTGGGACGCCCGCAATGAATGCAGCCCCTGTAAGTTATTGACGCCAGAAACCCAGTTTTTCGTTGCAAAGTGCCCTGAACAATAATGAAACCAGGCTTGCTGGGGAGGAGTTGATACCCGCCGTGAGGGAAGGCTATGAATCCACGTATGTCCAAATTATCGCCCGATTTTGCGGTTTGATGGGCTGCGCCCTCCCGCTTTGCGGAAAGGCTCCGCCTTTCCGGACGAAATCCGCGGAACATTTTCTGGTTTCTTGGCGCGTGATGGCCTGGCCCTCACGCGCCCAATGAGAGGTTGTAACCCACATTTCCATTTTGAACTTGATCTCTGAATCTTCTGATCACCGTAATCATCAACATCGACGCGGGTGTGAACGCGATGATGGCGCTCCGGAGGTCGATATCCAGTGGGTGAGATACAAAATCAGCCTTTTCAGCCCTCCATCAACGCTTCTCTCAAAGTCAATTTCCAAGGTTCTTGCGTCACTTCCGACGGCGGCTGGTGCTGCCGAGGAAGATCGAGAACTGGTCGCTGACCAGTTTGCAGCAGCGGCTAGTGAAGACGGGCGGCAGGCTGGTCAAGCCCGCCCGATACTACTGGTTGATGCTTGCCCGCTGGGTAGGCGAACCGACGTCCGGAGCATATTTCCGCGAGGAGGGAAGCAGGGGGCGGCAAAGTGCCGAAAACAGAGGTGGAAAGAGGGTCAGATGCGTCCATTGGGGTTCCCGCGAGAGGTACGGATGGCGCCGTCCGTGGCCTGAGGAAGCACTTGGCACCGCAAACCCGACTGAGCCTTGCAGCCAGCCGCGATCACGGGTATTTTATCAGTGGGACGGAAAGCCCATAATGGAAATTCCGGGTCAGGGTGATTTCCCCGCAGGAGGCGGAGCATGGACCAATTCCTACACCTCAAAAACCGGCACACCGGGGAAACTTTGAAATTGCGAAGGGTCCGGGACGCTTCCGGGGAAATCATCCTTGAGATTGAAGGTACGCTGCCGGCTCGGTCAAGCGGCCCGCCTCTTCACGTGCATTTTCATCAAAAGGAAGATGGCGTCGTGAAAGCTGGCACGCTCGGAGTGCAAGTCGGCAAGGAAAAAACTGTCATCCCCACCGGTGCGGCCGCCGTTTTCGCCCCAGGCGTGGTTCATAACTGGTCGAATGCGGGGGACGATCTCCTGGAGTTCATCGGCCGGTCGGTTCCCGCGGTGGATCTGGATCGTTTTCTTCAAGCGGTCTTTGCCGTCCTGAACGCTGGCCCCGATGGCAAGCCGCCGGTCTTTTATATGGCGCACGTCATGCGGCGGCATCGTCATACACAAGCGATTGTTATTCCACCTCGGTTCGTTCAATCGATTCTATTCCCGCTTATCATCCTGATCGGGCGGATTCTGGGCAAATATGGGGGAAAGAGTGGCCAGGCTCGCCGGCGTCCTGCACCGGCGCCCCGATGATCGAGGGTGCTTGAAGTAATAATTCAGCTTTAGGTACTCATAGAAAAGCCCTCCTGCCAGGGAGGGCCTCTTAGACCTTTGGGCTGACAATCCATGGATAGATGGAGGTCTGCTCAAATGCAATCATCGAAGTCCGTAACTACTGAAGTTGATTCCCGCCAGCCGACAACGTGCGTGCGATACGGGCAAAATCGTCCGCAAGGCGCGCTAACCCACTACTTTGAATTTCAAAAGCCATATCAAACTGTCAAGGGACGGGCACCGAGCATTTCCGCATCAAGCAAAGCGGTGGCGTGTATGTTCGCGGGCGCATCCACACAAATACCTTGAAAGGATTCTGGAGCCTCTCAAAATTGGTATCAGCGGAGTCTCTCACTCGGTTGGAAAGGAATATTTGCACCGCTACTTGGATGAGTATAATTTCAGGCACAGCGGGCGGCACTTGGGGAACCAACAATTTCGACCTATTTTGAAGAGGGTTTCCGGGCGGGCGACTTAATCGCTTTGTCAATGGTCGATAAGAATTCCTTGCGCGTTATCGGCCTCATGATTTTTTTCGTTTCTGTCCGGGGTTTGAGTTTCTCGGTTTTCATTGCCATAGATGGATTGGTCATAACGTATTCGCGTGAAACTCCTGCCAAAGCGACATGCGAAATCGTGACTCTCAGAAATGAGGGTAGCGCCGTGGCATGAAATGCCAAGAATATTCCTTTCTCGACCACATCGTAGCAAGCATTTTTCAAGGAAATGGTAAAGGCGGAGTAATGGCGTTCTCAGCCGATTTCACTGGCTATTTCGACGACAGTGGAACTCATAAGCGATCCGAAACAGCGGGATATGCTGCCATGCTCTCCCCTTCTGCTACAATGCCGCCAAATTAGGAAGTTTTCACCCCGCAGCAGTTCCACAACGAGGCTGGACTTCCTTCCCGGTTGGGGTGCGGCGCAGTGGATCAGGACCTCGAACTACTTCAGCGTTGCCTGGCTGGGGAAAACTCCGCTTGGGAAGCCCTTCTTCGCGCTTACACCCGTAAAATCTATAGCTTATGCTACCGCTTCACGGGGAGGTCGGAAGCGGCGGAGGACCTTACCCAAGAGGTTTTCATTAAGATTTCCCAAACTTTGCGGACCTTCGACGCCGCCCAGGGGTCGTTTTCCACGTGGTTACATCGCGTTGCGCGGAATCATCTAGTCGACCATTACCGCCGCACGAAGAAGGATAAAATAACCGATTCCATCGAAGACGACCTCGAGACAATTCAGGAAAAACCCACCCCCAGTACCGGTCCGGCGGGGCTGGTGGAGGCTCGGGAGCGCAAAGAGCTGCTTCAGCGCGGGCTTGACCAGCTTTCCCCGGATTTGCGTGAAGCTGTGGTCCTTCGCGACCTGCAAGACCTTGATTACGCGGAGATTGCCCAAGTTCTCGGGGTTCCGGAGGGGACCGTAAAGTCGAGAATAAATCGCGGCCGGTTGGAACTTGCACGGGTCTTAAAGCGTATGGAAGGTTGGAAGGGTCCCGGAGAGCCGGGGAGTGCATCATGACGCATCTGGAAATTGAAGCGCTGGCGAGTGATTATCTCGAAGGCCGCTTGGCGCCGGGCCAAGTCGCTGAAATTAAAGCCCATTTGGCGGAGTGTGCCCCGTGCCGCGAGATGGTCGAGGACGTTCGCCGCGTCCTGGAAATGTGTCAGGTGGCCGAGGCCCCGGAACCCCGGCCCTGGCTGGTTGCCAGAATCCTGCAGGCCACTGTTGGCAGCCGAAAACCAACGTGGAATCAGAGGGTTATCGACTATCTCCGGCCCATCTTCCAGCCCCGCGTGGCCTATCCGGTGGCCATGACCGTCTTTACCTTCTCGATCCTCGTCAATGCCGCCGGGCTCAACTTGCGCCGCCTCCATTGGGCGGATCTAAACCCCAACACCTGGGTGGACCGCGCCAATCGCCACGGCCACCTCATGATGGCCCGCGCCGAGAAGTACTACTACGACCTCCGCGTGGTCTACGAAATTGAGTACCGTATCCGGCAGTTCAGCACCAGGCCCCAGTTCGAGGAGCCTCCCCAGCCCGAATCACCAGAAAACGGCACATCGCACGATTCCCCAGTTGAAAAAACAACGGCTGCAAACGCCGGTTCGCTGATGGCATCAATGGATGGACAGGTGCTGGCTCATCCACAATCACGAGACGCTTACCAGGAAATGGAAGGGGGCTCCATTCAATGAAATGCGTGAATCATCCTCTCAACGACGCCGTGTCCTATTGCGGACATTGCGGGCGCTCGCTCTGCGCGGAGTGCAAGCGTGATGTCAGCGGCACGGTCTACTGCGAAAAGTGCCTGGCCGCGCGCCTGCAATCCCCGCTGCCTCCGTGGGGAGGGAACAGCGCCGGCCCAAGTCCTGGCGTGGCCCTGGCGCTCGGATTCATTCCCGGCGTGGGCGCAATCTACAACGGCCAAATTACCAAAGCCATTTCTCAGGTTCTGATCTTCGGCTGCCTGATTGCCCTCGGCAACCGGGTCCACGGCAGTGTCGACATCGTGTTTGATCTCGGAGCATGGGCGTTTTATTTCTACATGGTGATTGACTCCTTTCAGACGGCCAAGGCGAAGAGCACGGGCGGGCCCGTGCCGGAATGGTTTGGCCTTCAGGAGATGAAATTGAACGCTCCGGTGGGCGCGGCGGTGCTGATCGGATTGGGAATCCTCTTCCTGCTGGATAATCTCGGCATTCCAGTGATCAACCAGATTGGCAAGTTCTGGCCGGTGCTTCTGATTGTGGCGGGTTTTCTGCTGCTGCAACGGCGGGTGGGCAGCGGGTCCACGCAAAAATCCGTGGCCAGTCCCGCTCCGCCGGAAAAGCCGTCGGACGGGCCCAACAATATCCCGGGCTCCAAGGAAATTTGACATTGTGAGGCGAAGCAGGAGCAAGAATTGAGAAGTCCATTTTATACGGAGGAAAAATGAACATCAGTCCTCTCGCCATACCCCTGGGAGCGTTTGCGATGGTCGTCCTGCTAGTTGCGATCGGATCCATTAAGAAGATGCGCGAACGGGAATTGGAAGCGCACCAGCAGCTCCGGTCGCAAGAGATGGAGCACGAACGGAAGTTGAAGGAACTGGAAATTGAAAAGGCAAAATTGGAATTGGAGAAGGCGCGTGCCACCAAATTTGCCGGATGACTCCGCCCTCGATTGCGGAACACGATTACGGGTGCTCAACAGTTAAGTATTGGATGAGGAGGGAATTATGCACGACCTGATAACCATCCTGGGCGAAAACGGCATATGGGTCATGGTGATTGCGGTGGTGGGTATCGGCGCATGGTTCCGATTTCGGGAGAAGGAATTGCGCACCCACGAAGAAATGCGCAAGCGGGAGATGGAGCACCTCGAGAAAATGAAGACGCTGGAGATCGAACTGGAAAAAGCCCGGCAACAGAATCCATCAGAGCGGCCGGCATAACGGCTCAAGCCGGGGAGAAACGAACTTATGTCACCCTTGATGATCCCTCTCGCGATATTTGCCATGGTCGTACCGATTGTGGGCCTCGCGCAATTCGCCCGGATTCACAGCCTTGAAACTGAGGTTCAGGGGAAATTGCACGGGCTGGAAATCGAACACGTGCGCAAAATGCAGGAGTTGAATCTTCAGCTCCAACGTTTAAGGGAAGGAAGTTAGGACCAGCGGTAACCGTTATGGCCACGACACCCCCAATCCCATCGCGCCGTCGGCGGGGAATCACGTTTCCCGTCATGCTGATTGTGCTGGGGAGCTTGTTTTTGCTGAATCAACTGGCGCCGGGCTGGGGTTTGAAGAAGACCTGGCCCGTGATTCTGGTGGCGCTGGGAATTACCAAGCGGGTGGATGCCATGCTACCACCGCGGTCTCCCAAAGGGCCGCGCGTTTGATTTGTGAAGGAGATTGAAACACCGGAAAGAGCGGGCGGCGGGAGATCAATATGAGCGTCTACAGCCATCGTCGTGGATCCATCTTCTGGGCGCTGACCCTGATCGGCGTGGGCCTGCTTTTTCTCTGGCAGAATTTCAACCCCGCTATCCATCCCTGGCAGCTCATCGCGAAATTTTGGCCGGTGCTCATCATTTTTTGGGGAGTCTCGAAACTTGTCGAACACCTTCAGGCGCGCGCTCATCCCGAAACCACACCGCCACCGCTATTTTCCGGCAGCGAGGTGGTGATGCTGGTACTCATCCTGATTCTCGGGACCCTGATCTCCAAAGTCATTCTGCACTCGCAATCTCCGTGGGGATGGCACATCAACGGCGACGAGATTTCCGACCTGTTCACGAGCTCCTATACCTTCACAAAGAACGTCTCCCAGCCTGTCCAGGGTACGCCGCGGCTGACCGTGGAGGATCAGCACGGTGACGTGGAGATTCGCGGCGCTGATCAAAATATGATTGATGGGCTGGCCAAGGAGTCGATTCGCGCCGATGACGAAGCCGAGGCCAGGAAAACGTCCGATAGCTTGAAGCTGGATATGGTGGAGCAGGCAGGGAATTACGTTCTGCGCTCGAACCGGCAGTCGCTCACGGATCAGGGGCACCGGATTTCCATTGACCTGAGTCTGCGTGTGCCTCTCGCAACGACTACCGACCTCACGTCTGACAGTGGGGACATCGCCGTGGATGGCTTGAACGGCGACCAGACCCTCGAAACGCAGAAGGGAGACGCGCGCGCAACGAACATCCAAGGGCTGGTGAAGATCCATCAACACGGGGGCTCGACCGAGGTTCAGAAAATTCGGGGAAACGTCGATCTCGATGGCCGCGGTGATGAAATCGATGTTTCCGATGTTTCCGACACAGTCACCGTTCACGGCGAATTCGGCGGCACTCTGCAGTTTCGCAACGTCGGGCAAATGCTGCGATTTGAATCGATGCGCACCAATATGAGCGCGCAACAGCTCGCCGGGCAGGTGGAGATGGAAGTGGGCTCAATGGAAGCCGACGGCGTCAACGGGCCGCTGGAGATTGCCACCCGTGACAAAGACATCACCATCAATGATTTCAAGCACAGCCTGAAGATCACCGACGAAAATGGGCAAATCACGCTTGCCGCTTCAACTTCGCCAACCCATGACATCAGCGTGGATTCCAAAAAGGGCGAGGTTCAGTTGACCCTGCCACCGAATTCGAATTTTCAGATTGAAGCCCACTCCCGGCACGGCGAAGTGGAATGCGAATTTACGGGGCCGGGACTGAAGGTCGTCAAGGAGGGCGACTCGCCGTCGATTACCGGCGTGGTGGGCAAGGGCGGGCCGACGATCCGCATCAATACGGATTACGGCGCCATTCGCGTGCTGCATACCGGCTCCCATCCCGCGCCCAAGCACGACGACGATGATGATGATGACGACGATTCCAAACCTGCTGAGCCTGCCGGGAAATCGCAGACGACTTGAGTGCGATCGTTCAATCGGAACGGTTTTGGCGAAGTTGCCCGCTGTAGCGCTGGCAGGGACATCGCCGTTGCTCGTTCAAAATTCCGCAGTGATGACCGCCGCCTTTGCGGTCAGCGGCTTTTCAGTTGCTCGACACGAGTTCTCAGGGGGGCGATGACGGTACGGATGCTAGCCTGCCACGCGCTGCACGGTGTCAAAAAAGTCGGGGAAGGAAATATCCACGCAGGAGGAGTTCTTGATGACGGTTGTGCCTTCGGCCACCAGACCCGCGACGGCAAAGGCCATGGCAATGCGGTGATCGTCGTGCGGGTCGATTTCCGCGCCGCGCAATTTCTGGCGGCCGGGAATGCGCAGCCCGTCGGGAAATTCTTCCACCTCGGCGCCCATTCGACGCAGGTTCTCCGCCACCGCGGCCAGCCGGTCGCTCTCCTTGATCCGCAATTCCCCCGCTCCCCGGAAGGTCAGGCCATTTTCGGTCTGCGTTCCCAGGACGGAAAGCACGGGCAGCTCGTCGATAAGTCCCGGAACCAAATCCGCAGAAATTTCACCGCCCGCCAAGTGGCTCGAATCCACGTGAAGGTCGCCGAGTAATTCCCCGTTCAACATCTCGAGGTTGACCACCTTGATGCGCCCGCCCATCGGAACCAGCAGATCGAGCAGCGCGGTGCGAGTGGGATTCAGCCCAACGTTGTGCAACATCAAATTTGAATCTGGAACCATCAACCCGGCGGCGATAAAAAACGCGGCGGAGGAGAGATCGCCGGGAACGTAGAGCTTTTTGGCTTCGAGGTGCGCGCGGCCGCGGACGGCGATGGTAAGTTCGTGGCGGCCAATGTCCGCTCCCATTTCCTCAAGAGCAATCTCGGTATGGTCGCGAGTGGTGACCTTCTCAACCACGGTGGTTTCGCCCTCGGCAAACAACCCGGCGAGAAGAACGGCGGACTTCACTTGCGCGCTTGCGACGGGCATCTCATAGCGGATGGGCGTCAGCTTGCCGCCTTCAATCTCAATCGGAGGACATCCCTTATCCGCCGTCTTGAACTTCGCACCCATCTGCGTTAGCGGGTCCGCAACACGCTTCATGGGCCGCTTGGAGAGCGACTCGTCGCCGATCATCACCGAGCGAAACGGCTGGCCGGAGAGAATCCCGGAAAGCATGCGGATGGTCGAGCCGGAATTTCCCGCGTCGAGCGGACCCGAGGGTGCTCGCAGGCCATCCAACCCAACGCCCGAAACTTTTACGACGTTTTCCTTGCGCTCGATCTTGACGCCCAGCGCCTTCAGGCAATTCAGGGTGGACTGGCAATCGGCGCTGGGGGAAAAGAAATGAATTTCGCTCTCGCCGTTGGCAATCGCGGCGAGCATGGCGTAGCGGTGGGAAATGGATTTATCGCCGCCGAACTGAATCGTGCCTTCCAGGTGACTTACGGCGTTGATCTTTTTTGACTTCGATCCGAACAGGCCCATGTTTTTATCGTAGCAGATGAATTCCGATGTTAGAAGGCGGCAGGTGCATCACTCGAGCCCCGCGATGAAGCCGCTCTGACCCAAATCCAGCCGCGCGTCATGAGGGTGTAGACGATGAGCATATAGAAGGGAACGCAGAACCGCCGGTTTTCACCATATTCGGTGAGGGCCGCGAATATCGAAACCCACAGCGCCAAGGTGAAGATCAAATATTCGAGTTTGGAAAAGATTCTGTCGTGAAGGAGGGCACAGGGAAGCGAGATCAGGGCGAGAACAAGAAAAACCGCTTTCACCTCCTGAACCATGAAATCCGAGAAGGTCAGCAGGAATTCGGCGGGGGTTACGGAGCCCACGTCGGGCAACACGACCTCGTCACGCGTCGGCTCCGCCCAAAATTGAATCCAGCCCTGTTCGGCGCGGCGGAGATAGAGACCGGGATGGTGGAGGATCAGGTAGATGGCCATCGACTGGAATTCATGTGAGGCACGGGCGGTGCTCCAACCGGTCTTGGCCACAACCTCGGGCACGGATTCGTCAAAAACCGGATTCACGTTTTTGGTGGGCGAGTTTCGGTTGCGCTCACGGTGTTTGATCCAAGTGTCCCTGAGCACGGCATATTGCGGCGGCGCGAGATCGACCCAGGGATCGACCTGGTCCATCAGGTTGTGACCGGCGAGCGTGGTAGGGGAAAACGACCCGGAATTGCGATAGACCAGGGCGCACCAGGAGAGAATCAGCGCCATTGCCGGAAGCGCAAATGCGGCCGCTCGTATCAGCGTGTCACGACGGAGCCAAGTCGAGAGCGGCCACACAGGCACAAGAAACAGGAAGAAAACCGGAAGCAGGCAGATCATCAAAGGACGGGTCAGCGCCATCAGTCCCACCAACACCCCCAGCGCGAGGGGAAAAAACAGACGACTCTTCTCCCCGGGGTCGAAGCGCGAGAAAAGCCACAGCGCGAGCACGAGCAGAAACGTGGTGAGCGTTTCCGTCATGATCGAGGATTCGTAGGCCAGAACCTCCGGCGCAAGACTACCGGCGAGCGCCACCAGCAGAGAAAATTGCGCGTGGCGCGCACGGCGGAAAGCCATCGAGTAAATCAACAAACTGGTGGCAATCCCGAGGATCGATTGGGCAATCCAGATGGCGCGGGGGCTTTGCCCGCACATCAGCACGAACAGGGGATAAAGCGGGACCCGAGCGCCCAGAGCCTGGAAATTCCGGTGAAGAATATCATGGGCGGCCTGAAGATACGTCCCTTCGAAATAAACGACGACCGGAAGATGGGCGGGCTGGACGAGCGCAGGCAAGCGCGCCAGGGCGCTCAGGACGAGCAGGAACAGCGCGTAACGGCGAAATGGGTCTCTCTCTTCCGGCAAGAAATTTTCCCGTTCGGGCACGCGGGAACAGGCCGAATGCTGCCTGGGTTATGAAATTCCAGGTCCGCGCTTATTCCACCGTGACGCTCTTGGCGAGATTGCGGGGCTTATCCACATCGCGCCCGAGCAACACGCCGCAGTAATAGGCAAGGAGTTGAAGGGGCACAACGGTCAGCAGCGGCGCCACCGCTTCGTGGGTACGAGGAACGTAAATGATATCGTCGACGAGGTTGCCCAGCTTCGTGTTGCCTTCCGTCGTGATGGCGATAATTTTCCCTTCGCGCGCGCGAATCTCCTGCATGTTGGAGATGACCCGTTCATACGAGCCATCTTCCAAAGCCAAGGCAAGGGTCGGGAATTTCGGGTCGATCAGCGCAATCGGTCCGTGCTTCATCTCGCCCGCGGCATATCCCTCGGAATGGATGTAGGCGATTTCCTTGAGCTTCAGCGCGCCTTCGAGTGCAATGGGATACTGGAACTTGCGGCCGATGAAGAGGAAATGATCCGAGTGGCAATACTTCTCGGCGAGCTCGCGGATTTTCCCCGCCTGCTTCAGAATTTCGCCGATCTGCTCGGGCACCTTTTCCAGCGCCCGGATGATATCGTGGCCCTCTTCATAGGAAAGGTCGCGGCTGCGGCCGATTAGAAGAGCCATCAGAGTCAGGATGGTGAGCTGAGACGTGAAAGATTTCGTGGAAGCGACGCCAACCTCGATTCCCGCGTGCGAGTAGATTCCCGCGTGGGTTTCACGGGCAATCGTGCTGCCCACGACGTTGACCAATCCCAGAACAAGTGCGCCCTTCCGCTTGGCTTCGCGCAAGGCGGCCAGCGTGTCCGCAGTTTCCCCCGACTGGCTGATGGCCAGGACCACGGTTCCTTCCGCGGATATTCAGTTTACGGTAGCGGAACTCGGAAGCCAGTTCGGTCTCCACGGTCAAATCAGTGAGCGTCTCCATGACGTAGCGGCCGAACATTCCGGCATAGTAGCTCGTGCCGCAACTCACAATGATCAGGTGGCGGGCCTTCAATAGACGATCTTGAACCGATTCGAGTCCGCCCAGCTTGGCGACGGCTTCGGAGTGATTCACCCGGCCGCGCAGGGCGTTTTCCACGGATTCCGGCTGCTCGAAAATTTCCTTCAGCATGTAATGGGGGAATGAACCCATGTCCATCGATTCGATATTCCAGTCGAGGCTCGTCGTGCCGCGGCTCACCGTGCGATTGTCGAGGGTGGTGATATTGAATTTGCCCGGTTCGAGCAAGCGCGACTTCATTGTCTTCGAGAAAAACTACCTGGTCGGTGTGCTGAACAAGGGCGGAAGCGTCGGATGCTGCCAGGGAGGCCCTTTCACTGATGCCCAGAATAATCGGGCTGCCACGGCGTGCCACGACGATGGAACTGGGATGATCCATGTGCATCACCGCAATCCCAAACGTGCCCTGCACCTGTAAGAGCGCCTTTTGAACGGCAGCCTGAACATCACCCTGGTAATTCGCTTCGACCAAATGGGTCAGGACTTCCGTATCGGTCTCCGATTTGAACTTGTGCCCGGCTTCCAGCAGACGCTTTTTGAGCTGAAGGTAATTCTCAATGATGCCGTTGTGAACAAGGTAGAGCTTGCCGCCGCAATCCGGGTGCGGATGGGCGTTCGCCACGCTGGGCTTGCCATGCGTGGCCCAACGCGTGTGGGCGATTCCGGCAACACCGGCGGGCGCAGTATCCCGCACCTGGCGTTCGAGTTCGGCGACTTTGCCCACGGCGCGGGCAAGATAGGGCGAACCATTCACAATGAAAATGCCGCTGGAGTCGTAGCCGCGGTATTCCAGCCGTTTCAACCCGTCAATCAGGATACTCTTGGCGGGCTGATCTCCTGTGTACGCTACAATTCCACACATTCGGTTGCTCCTCTTGCTCCCTCGGGAATGCAGATCGGCATGAACAGAAGCGTTTCTTTGCTCAATGCCGCGATGAAGCTTCGCGGAAGGTTTAGATGTCCATTGTCCCTTTAAATGCGCATCGAGGCAAGCCTCAACGCGGCATTGGCGATACGCAGAACCGGCCAAAACGTACTGGCCCAATCGGGCAAATCTCAGGGCAGGATAGGGAGTTTAGTTTTGCCAACGAACTTTGAATCTACTTTTGAGGCGGTTGATGGGACCTTCAAACGCCCACCTTTGACGGGCGGTTTGCGGAGAAGGCGTCCGACCGGTGCAGTGCAGATTGCCCGCAGAGGCAAATTCCTAGCCTGTCCAGCCAAGCGTGCTGAAAATTGACCCGGGCCTGAAGGCCTCGTCGTCTTCCGCGACGGGGGCTCGGACCGGAAATTTTAGAGGTGGTTTGAAAGTTTGAAATACGGGAAGTCGCTGGGAGCTCGGGCAACCAATCAGAGGGGGCATGTGGAAAGCGATTCGCTGAGCGTTGTCGTTCCGGTTTACAACGAGGAAGAGAACATTGCTGCTCTCGTCGAGCAACTCCGGTCGGCTCTCAAAGATTGGTCCGCGGAGGTCGAGTTGCTCTTCGTCGATGACGGAAGCACCGACGCGACCCTGAAGCTCCTCCGGCACGAACAGGCGGCCGACCCCCGTATCCGCATCGCGCATTTCCGCCGTAATCTGGGGCAGACCGCCGCTATGGAGGCCGGATTCCATCTGGCCCGGGGCTGCTACGTTGTGACGCTGGATGGCGACTTGCAAAACGACCCGGCGGAGATTCCCCGGCTCGCGCGAATGCTTTCGGAATTCGACGTGGTGTGCGGAATCCGCGCCAAACGGCAGGATTCGTGGTGGAAGCGCCGTTCCTCGCGCATCGCCAACGGCTTTCGCAATTGGATGACCGGCGACGATATTGTGGACACCGGCTGCACGCTGAAAGCCTACCGGCGCGAGTGCGTCGAGCGCCTTGAACTTTATAATGGCATGCACCGGTTTCTCCCCACGCTCCTTAAAATGCGCGGGTATCGTGTAACCCAGGTTCCAGTCAGCCATCACCCTCGTCATGCCGGAAAGACCAAATATGACACCTGGCGGCGATTCAAGAAGGGATTGGCCGACGTTTGGGCGGTTCGCTGGATGAAAAAGAACTGGATCGCGTACGAGGGTGAACTGGAGATAGTTGAAGCCCCTGCTGCGAACGAGCTTAAAAAACAGGAGATTGGGAAAATCTGACGATTACTGAAGCGGCCAGAGTCCATGTGCCATTCGCCAGCTTATTCGTCATCAAATAAAACGAACGTCTTGACTCTCATTGATTCTCCCTCCCATAACCGAACGCTTCTCTCCCTCTCGCTGGGTCTGCTGCTCTTTGTTGCCGGCGTGTCGTTTTTTGCCGGCCTGGGACATTCCCCCCTGCTTGAACCTGATGAAGGCCGCAACGCCGAAGTGGGACGTGAAATGCTGGTGACGGGGGATTGGGTCACGCCCCACTACAATAATTTTGCTTATCTCGACAAGCCCGCAGTCTTTTTCTGGATGGAAGCAGCCTCGCTGAAACTATTCGGCATGAATGAAGCTGCCGCCCGCCTGCCTTCCGCGGTCATGGCCCTGGCGACGATGCTGCTCGTCTGGTTCCTGGCGCGCCGCATGTTCGGTGACGCCGCGGGATTGCGCGCGGGATTGATCTTTGCCGTCTGCCCGCTGGCGTTTGTCCTTGCGCGCGAAGTCATCTTTGATATGACTCTGACCTTCCTCGTGACCGCGGCCATGGTGGCATATTGGCTGGCGGAAGAGAGTGGATACAAAAAGCCCGGATATGAAATCCTGATGTTTGCGGCGATGGGTCTTGCCACCATCACCAAGGGTTTCGTAGGAATCCTGATTCCTCTCGTCGCAATTCTGCTTTACCAGGCTGTCCGTGGGCGTATGCGGGAATGGCTGCGGCTGAAGTGGGGTTGGGGGCTGCTGGTCTTACTCGCTGTGGCTCTGCCCTGGTTCATTGCGGTATCCATGCGCAATCCCGATTTTCCTAGTTACGCTTTCTGGAACGAAAGCTTAAAGCGTTTCACGACCAAGGCCGCGCAACGCGGAGGCGGAGTCTTCTATTACCTTCCAGTTTTTCTGGGCGGGTTCTTCCCCTGGAGTTTCTTCCTGCTCTTGGCGGGATGGAATCGTATTCGGGGCTGGCGGGAGCTGAAACAGGAATCGGCCCGGCCGGTTCTGTTCCTGCTTTGTTGGGCGGCGTGGATCTTTCTCTTCTTCACTGTTTCGCATTCCAAGCTTCCCACCTATTTCTTGCCGGCCATTGTGCCGCTCAGCATTCTGATGGGGCATGCTTGGCAGGAGGCCGGCCGGGACCTGGAATCGCGTCCACCGGATTGGCTTACGGCGGGCTTCTCCTTGTTGCTCGCCATCGGAATCATGGTTGCCGCCGCGTCCCACTCATGGCTATACGACTCCCTGCATGCGCGCCTGGCGAAGAAACTCGAACCCAACCTCTTGGACCTTGTCCAGCCGTCGTTGCTCTACACCGGAGTTATTGTCGCGGCGGTTGGATTTCTCGGTCGCAGAATCGCCACGCGAACGCGGGGGCAGGCGCTCCAGCTCACCACATTCGCCTTGGGCATGCTGGTGGTGCCCATGATTGTTATAAGGTGGTATCGGCCGCTCCAACTGCTCACTGAAACTCACTCCAGCCGCGGGCTGGCGCAGACAATCCTTGCCAGCCCCGAGCGCGATTTGCCGATTTACGGCTATTACTATTTTCGGACGAGTCTGCCATTCTATTTGCAGAGGCAGGTGGGATTGGTCTCGGTGGCGTGGGGGGAGATGACGAGCAATTACGTCGTATCCCGGCAGGCGGCGGAACGGCGCGGCCCCAGGGCGAACCCCGGCAAGGGGATTCTTGTGACTCTACCCGAATTTCTCGCCCTTCGGAAATCGAGCACGAAGCCACTTTTGGTAATGACTCCGAATACGCTGGTGGAAAACCTCTGGGTTACCGTAGGAGGCGTCGATCCGCTTTGGAATGAATCGGATTTCTCCGTCTGGAAGATTCCGCCGGCCGGCGGGATGAAATCGGAGCGTGCGCCGGGACGGGTAGTTCCGCCATTTCAGCCTTAATTCCCTGACGGGCAATGAGTCCGGATCTGAAACGGGTTTCACGGCCCCGGTCATCCGGTTGCCGTTACTTCTTATCCGACGATTATGTGTGGAATTTGCGGTCTCTTCAATTTGCAGCTTGAACCGCTGGCTCACGGCGAGCGCATCGACGCGATGGCGCACAGCATTTTTCATCGCGGGCCTGACAGCGGCGGCAAATTTCAATTACCTCACATTGCCCTGGCCATCCGGCGGCTGAGCATTATCGACCTCGAAACCGGCAACCAGCCGCTTGCCAACGAGGCTGGCGACATCACGCTGGTTTTTAACGGAGAGATCTACAACTACCGCGAACTGTGCGAGGGGCTGCTGGATCGCGGTCACCACTTCAGATCTCATTCCGACGGCGAGGCCATTATCCACCTGTATGAGGAAAAGGGTCCGGACTGCCTGCGCGATCTGAATGGCATGTTCGCACTCGCCTTGTGGGATCATCGCGCCCGGCGGTTGCTTCTGGCGCGTGACCGGGCGGGCGAAAAGCCGCTCTATTACTGGCGGAGGGGCCGGACTCTGGTGTTTGGTTCGGAGATCAAGGCTCTGTTTGAATACCCGGGGATTTCGCGCCAGATTGATCCCACGGCGCTCACTCACTACTTCTTCTACGGTCATTTTCCCAGCCCCAACAGCGCCTATGCCGAAATCAAGAAACTCCCGGCCGCTCACTATATGGTCGTGGAAAACGGCGCGATGCGCATCGAGCCCTTTTGGCGCCCCCAGGAGTATCTGCGCTCACCCACTTCGCCACCCGTAACGGCGCGCCAGGAACGTGACTTGATCGAAGAGCTTGCCGTTCGCTTGCGACAAGCGGCCGAGTCCCGTCTCGTGAGTGACGTTCCGCTTGGCGTTTTCCTCAGCGGCGGCGTTGATTCCTCCGCCATCGTTGCCATCATGAGCGAGCTGAGCCCGGGCAACGTGAACTCATTCTCCGTGAATTTTCCGGAGAAGACTTTTAACGAAGAGCCCTACTCGACTCTCGTCGCGAAGCTTTTTCGCACCCAGCACCACGTGCTGACCGCCGACAAGCCGACGATGCTTCAGGCGCTCATGACCATGGCAGATCATCTCGATGAGCCCATGGCGGACCCGGCGGTTATTCCGACCTACATGATTTCCCGCTTCGCTCGTGAACACATCAAGGTGGCGCTGAGTGGCGAGGGTAGCGACGAGTTGTTTGGCGGCTACCCCACGTACATGGGAGCGCGGCTCGCGGATTACTATTTGAAGCTTCCCGGCGTCGTGCGCAGGCAGGTTTTCGGACGGCTCCAGCGCTTTCTTCCGGTCTCTTCCACGGCCGTTCCCAAAGGACTTTTCCTGCGCCGCTTCCTGAGCCACGCGGAGAAGACGCCCGCCGAGCGCCACCACATTTGGTTCGGAATGTTTAATCCCACGGAATTGGATCAATTGTTCTCGCCCGAGTGGGCAGGGCCGAGGCCACCGAGTAGCCAAATCTACTCCCCGTTGGCCCGCGTGTTGGAAGGCGCGCGTTTTGACGAAACCGTGGGGGAGATGCTCTATCTCGATTTTCGCCTATACCTCGAAGATGACTTGTTGGTGAAGGTGGATCGTGCCAGCATGGCTTGCTCCCTGGAATTACGAACGCCATTTTTGGATCATCGCTTGATTGAATTCGCCGAAGGGCTGCCAACGAATCTCAAGGTGCGCGGTTTCAAGCTGAAGTATATTTTGAAGAAAGCCGTGGAGCGCTGGCTGCCGAAGGAGATTGTCTACCGGCAGAAGCGTGGATTCTCGGTACCCATCGCGAGTTGGATGCGAAATGAACTGCGTCCGCTCCTCGATGAGACGCTCAATGAGAAGAAGTTGCGGCGGCAGGGGATGTTCAATGTGGCTTTCGTGCGCCGCTTGATGAACGAGCATTGGGCTGGAGCGGCCGATCATCGCAAGACTCTCTGGACGCTCTTCAATTTTCAGCTTTGGCACGACCGCTGGCAGAAATAATCGCGCCGCGGAATCACAGGCTCCTATGCTTCCAAGAGGCCTTCCCGTCGCCCATAATTTCCCTCCCTCAAAGGCTCCAGGCCGCGAGGCATTCCGTCCCGCCGAGTTGGCCGTGATCCGCCGCTGCAGAACTCCCAAACAGGTGCAGGATTATCTCAAGGCGCTGCCTTACAATTGGGAAAAGCGGGGCGAGACACTGCGCACGTTTCGCGGCGTGGTTTGTTATGGAACGGCGCACTGCCTGGAAGCGGCATTGAGCGCAGCGACGATTATGGAACAGCAAGGGCATCCGCCGCTGCTCCTCGACCTGGAATCCCAGGATCATCTCGACCATGTTTTATTTCTGTTTAAGTTTCGTGGGCGTTGGGGAACCATTGCTCGCTCGCGCGACGCGGGATTGCACGGCCGCAAACCGGTGTTTCGTACCATCCGCCATCTGGTGATGAGCTATATCGACCCCTACGTCGATGGCGTTGCGCGAGTGATTGGGTACGGTGTGGCGGATCTGCGCACTCTGGTGAAGTGCGATTGGCGTCTCTCCACAAAGCATGTCAGGGAAGTGGAGCAAGCTCTCATCAAGATGCCGCATCGACGCATCAAAACTTCGGATCGCCGCCACGATGCCATGATCCGCAAATTTAAAGCCTTCAAGAAGCAGGATCCCACCGGGCCTGTAACGTTTTACTCCACCCGTCCTCTTTGGTTATGAAGGGAAGCGAGATTGCAAACTCCTGCGCCTCCGGGAAGGACTCCGATTAATGAGTGGATTGCTGAAGGGCAATGCAGACGATTCTGGCGGGCAAGAATGCCGGCTTCGCAATGATCGACGTTCCTTTTAGGATTTGGAAGGACGGTTGGGCGGCCGGCGCGCGATGATTCCGGCGCCTTCCTTGATGGTCAGAAACTGATTGATCTCGACGTCGGTGAACTTCTCCACTTTCTGTGTCGTCGGCCATTTGACTTCAATCAAATCGATCTTTGCCGCCTTGCCGAGGCCGAAGCTCAGGCGCAAATCGCTCTGCGACATCACGCTGGTGCCACTATGGACTTCGTCGGTTTGCGCATGCTTTCCGGTTACAACCTTCACTCTTGCCCCAATCGCGGTGCGGTTGCAATGCGTTCCCAGCAACTTAATGTTGATCCAGTTGTTTTTGTTCCCGCCGTCGTTGCGTAGGAGCGAGGGGTAATCGTTCATGTTGAGGACCAGGACGTCCACGTCGCCGTCGTTGTCATAGTCTCCAAACGCGCAACCGCGGCTGGAATATTTCGCGGTAATCCCCGGCCCCAGGTCCTTTGAAACGTCCTCAAATTTTCCATTTCCCATGTTGCGGTAGACGACTCGTTGGGAAATGAAATGCCCGCCCACGTTATATTCGTCGACTTGGGGATAGACCTGCCCGGTTACGTAAAGAATATCGGTCCAACCATCATTGTCGTAGTCGGTGAATCCCGTTCCCCAGCAGACGTATTGCGTGTTCACGCCGAGGCCGGAGACAAAGGTCACGTCGTTGAAAGTGCCGTCACCGTTGTTGTGGTAAAGATCGGGCGTGTCGTCGGTGAAATTCGTCTTGACGATGTCGAGCGAGCCGTCGCAATCGTAGTCACCAACGCCGATTCCCATGCCTGCCTGTTCCTGTCCATCCTCGTTATAGGCGCAACCCGCCATGATCGCGACGTCTTCAAACGTCCCATTGTGCTTGTTCTTGAACAGAATGCTGGCTTCGGAATCGACGGCGATATAGATGTCGGGCCAACCGTCATTGTCAAAGTCGTAGGAGACGGCTGTAATGGAATACCGGGGACCGGTTTTCAGAATGCCGGCCTTCTCTGAAACATCGGTGAAAGTTCCATCGCCATTATTGTGATAGAGGATGTTTGACCCGCCAGGCAATCCGCGCGGGCCGCACATCACCGGAATGCCTTTCCACTGGCAATATGCGGTTTGGCCCGGAACTGGGACTCGCGTAATGTCCAGCTCGATGTAATTGCAAACAAACAGATCGAGGTGGCCATCGCGATCGTAGTCGAGCCAGGTGCATCCCGATGCCCAGCGGATTCTCTCCCCTAGGAGGCCCGCTTTTTTTGTGGCATCGGTAAAGGTTCCGTCGCCGTTGTTATGCCACAGGATGTTATGTCCCCAATGCGCGCAAAACAGATCATCCCAACCGTCATTGTCATAGTCGCCGACGCAAACTCCCGTTCCCCAGGCCGTGACGCCTAAACCGGATTTCTCCGTCACGTCGGTGAACGTGCCGTCGCGATTGTTCTTCAGGAGGTGCTGAGTGGGAGTCTTGCCATCGGGGAACGGTTCTTCACCAGCAAGCCGCTCGCCGTTGGTCAGATAGATATCGAGCCAGCCATCGTGGTCATAGTCAAAGAAGGCCACGCCGCTGCCTTTGGCTTCAATGATGTATTTCTTGTGTTTGACCCCGCCCCAGACGTTTGGAATGTGGATTCCAGACTCTTTCGCGACGTCCACGAAGGTTACAGGAGAATCACCTTCGGGGTTTTCCTGTTGAGCGGCACGAACAATGGGAATGCCACTCCACCGGGATAAAGGCGTGGTGAGGGCATCCATGATTCCGGAACCGAGGAGCAATCCCGTCGAGCTGAGCAATTTGCGGCGCGAAAGTTTCATTGAGTCGTTGATGCCACGCGGAAACCGTAGCTCTCCCCCTTTTTCCTTTGCCCGTTGAATATACCAGTTCAAAGGCGGAATGCGGAAGGTGGAAAGGGCATTAATCCGCGAGGCGCGCTGCTCATGGATGATTTCCCCAAGGCAATTGAGGTCGCATCTGGCAATTCCTGAGAGGGCAGGCTAGAATCGCTGTCGAGGATTCAATGCATGCCGGGCACCGATACTGAGAATCACCTCGCCGCTCCCCATTCAGCCAGTGTCACCATCATTGCTGTGGCCATTCTTTTCGGCTGCATCTACTATGCCAGTTCGATCGTCATTACCTTGATCTGCTCGATCCTGATTGCCTCGGTGTTGGATCCGGGCGTGCGGCTGTTGGAGCTCTATCGCGTTCCCCGCTGGCTGGCATCGCTCCTCATGGTTCTGTTGATGCTCATGGTCGCATATCTGGCGGTCTACGCCGTTTACGATCGGAGCCAGGCATTTTATGATTCCATGCCGCGCCTCATGCAGCGGTTGAAGCAGATCACTGCGCACATCCAACTCACCGCCCACAACATCCAGCAGAGCACGCAGACGATCATCCCCGCGTCCCCGGAATCGAATCTTCCCACGGTACGCCTTCAGCAGGATTCACCGTATGAGCGCTTCCTGCTGCGCGGAATCGGGTCGGTTTATGCTTTCATGGTTACGGTGATGTTCATTCCCTTTCTGGTCTTCTTCATGCTGACCTCCAAAGATCGATTGTGGGTGGCTACTTTGAATCTATTTCCCATCAAGAAGCGGCAGCAGGCCGAAGATGTGATCCACGCGATCGCCCGGATGCTGCGCCAATTTGTGGTGGGAAACCTGCTGGTGGGAATGATATCCGCCTGCCTCATTACTCCAGTCTTTGCCCTGATTGGTCTTCAATATGCGCTCTTGATGGGTCCTCTTGCCGCCGTTTTGAGTCTTGTTCCCTATATAGGGGTAGCGCTGGGAATCGTCCCTCCGCTGCTCGTGGGACTCATGCAGTATGACACCACCGGTCCGTTCATAACGATTGCCGTTTCCGTGGCGGTCGTGCATTTTGTGGCCGTCAATATCCTCACTCCCAAGCTCGTTGGGCAGCGCGTCAACTTGAACGCGCTCTCAGTGACGATTGCCATGATGTTCTGGGCGTGGCTGTGGGGAGGATTCGGGCTCGTCCTCGCGGTCCCGATCACGGCGTCAATCAAAGCAGTGTGCGACAACGTCGAGCAACTGAAACCCTACGGCGCCTGGCTGGGGGATTCGTAAGCGCCGCGACACCTTCTCACTGCCTTCTTCCCGAAACGCTCTCATCTGCTATGCCGGCCATGGGGATATTGGGCGCCACCTCGCGCTAATATTTCATGAACAGATTGCCGCGGTTTTCCATCCTCGATAGCACCGCCAGGTTTACGCGCCGGACAGGAAATATTGTCGCGTCGAAGCGATCAATTTATAATTCTATAACTTTCTTGTTTTCAGCATGTTATCAGCTTTTCGAAGAGAAAAGGCCGAAACGTCATTTTACAATTCGCTAACTGGTTTGTTTTCAGTATGTTCTCAGCTTTGGGAAGGGAAAAACGCAAAAATTTTCCCTTTGTTATCAATAAGTTCTCAGCTTTGGGAGACTCCCCGCCAAGGGGCAGAATGTCACCAGGGAATTGCGCGGGGTTGAAGCGTCGGCCAGAGTCATGCATGGCATTCTCCTCCAGTGTATTATAGCCTACTAGAATAGTTATGTCAAGGGGAAAATGCCCGGCAGGGGGGCAAGTTCGCCGCCGCGTCGATCCGGAAGCGGCCCTCCATCGGCATGCAGGGCATGCTTCTCCAGTATATTCTAGCCTACTATGGTATAATTGTCAAGAGAAAAATGCCGGGCAGGGATGAAATTCGCTGTGGCATCAATCCCGGACCCGCGATCCGCCCGCCGGAGGCCGCCGTTAACCAAACCGGCGCATTGCCCCACCACCGCTCCCCCCGCTTCCTTGTCAACTCGGCCACCGCGCCTTACAATGGAAAGGTTTGAGTAGTGTGCCCAAAACTGTCTTTTAACCATGGGAAACTATCTACAATTCGCACTAGGCAAGGTATTCGGGACGAAGAATGAGCGCGAGTTGAAGCGCCTCAGCGACCGCGTGGCGGAAATCAATGCCCTCGAACCGGAAATGAAGGCCCTCAAGGATGAGGATTTCCCCCAGCGGACGGAGAAGCTCAAGGAGCGTCTGGCGCAAGGGGCGGCTCTTGATGAGATTTTGCCGGAAGCGTTTGCGCTCTGCCGGGAAGCGGGGCGCCGCACCTTGAACATGCGGCACTTTGACGTGCAATTGATTGGCGGCATGGTGCTGCACGAAGGCCGAATCGCTGAAATGAAGACCGGCGAAGGTAAGACCCTCGTCGCCACGCTGCCGGCCTACCTCAATGCCCTTGAAGGCAAGGGCGTGCACATCGTGACGGTCAATGACTACCTTGCCAAACGTGACGCCGCCTGGATGGGTCCCATTTACCGCCTGCTGGGCTTGAGTGTCGGCGTGATTGTCCACGACCTGACCGATGACGAGCGGCGTGCCGCCTACGGCTCCGACCTGACCTACGGCACCAACAATGAGTTCGGGTTTGACTACCTCCGCGACAACATGAAGTTTGACCTGAAGGACTACGTCCAGCGGCCGCACCACTACGCGATCGTCGACGAAGTCGACTCCATCCTGATTGACGAGGCGCGCACCCCGCTCATCATCTCCGGGTCCTCCAACGAAGTCACGGACAAATATGAACGCGTCGACAAGGTCATACCTCACCTCGTGGACAAGGACGACTACGAGGTCGACGAGAAGCACCGGCAGGTTTCGCCCACCGATTCCGGCATTGCCAAGGCGGAGAAGCTGCTGGGAATCGACAACCTCTACGACCCCGCGAATATTGAGTTCAACCACCACTTCCAACAGGCTTTGAGGGCCCACACGCTCTTCAAGCTTGACCGCGATTACGTCGTGAAAGACGGGGAAGTGATCATCGTGGACGAATTCACCGGCCGCCTGATGCCCGGCCGCCGCTGGAGCGACGGACTCCACCAGGCGGTGGAAGCCAAGGAAGGCGTCAAGATCGAAAGCGAAAACCAGACGCTGGCGACGGTGACGTTCCAAAATTACTTCCGCATGTACAAGAAGCTCTCGGGCATGACGGGTACGGCGGAGACGGAAGCGGCGGAATTCGAGAAGATTTACAACCTGGAAATCATCATCGTCCCCACCAATCGGTCGCTGATTCGGTACGAATACGCCGACGTGGTTTACCGCACGGAACGCGAAAAGTTCAACGCCGCAATTGAAGAGATCAAAGAGTACCATATGCGCGGCCAGCCGGTGCTGGTGGGCAGCATCGCTATCGAGAAGTCGGAACGCCTGAGCCAGGCTTTGAAGAAGGCGGGAGTCATACCGGCGCGCTTGCAAGAGGCCGCTAAAGCCGCCGGTTTGGAAGGTCCGCGGATCAAGATCTGGGTGGAGAAGTTTGCGCAGACTCCTCACCCGGGACTCGAATGGCTGGTCGAGGCGGGAGTGGAATTGTCCGCCGTGAAGGAACTGCTGAGCCAGGGGCGATATTCAAACCTGATCTCCGATGCCAATGGCACCCAGCAGGAGTTTATGCAGGCCATCGCCAAGCGCCGGCCCAAAGAATACCCCTACAATTCTTTCCCCCTGCCGCAAGTGAACGAGGCGATTCTCTCCGACCTCTCAGCCCTGGCGCGCGATACCGATGAAAAGACCGTCGTGATCCTGGATTGCTTAATCGCGCTTCGCTCCACTCCGGCCAGGGCGGCGGAAGTTTTGGGCTTGAAGGAAGTCAAGCACAACGTCCTGAACGCCAAACAGCATGAGCGCGAAGCGTTGGTGGTGGCGCAGGCTGGACGCATCGGTGCGGTCACGGTATCCACCAACATGGCGGGCCGCGGGACCGACATTCTGCTGGGCGGCAACCCCGAAACCATGGCGCGCGAGGAGTTCCGCAAGTCGCCGGAAAAATATCGCGAGCAGGGCATCAACCCCGAGCCTCCCGACCGTCCGCCGGAGGGATCGGCGACGGAGATTTTCGGGGCCTATGTTGAAGCCTATGCCGCATGGCGCAAGCAATGGGGCGCGTTCATCGACCGGTTCAAAACGGTCACGGACGTCGAGCATGGAAAAGTCGTGGCGCTGGGAGGCTTGCACATTCTGTGCACTGAGCGGCATGAAGCCCGCCGCATCGACAACCAACTGCGCGGGCGCGCCGGCCGCCAGGGCGACCCCGGTTCATCGCGGTTCTATCTCTCGCTGGAAGACGACTTGTTGCGAATCTTCGCCGGCGAGCGCATTTCCAGCATCATGCACAAGCTGGGCATGGAAGAGGGCGTGCCCATCGAGTCGCGATTGATTTCCAAGCGCATCGAGTCGGCGCAGAAGGCAGTGGAAGCGCAGAATTTTGAATCGCGCAAACACCTGCTGGAATACGACGACGTCATGAACAAGCAGCGCGAGACGGTTTACGGGCTGCGGCGGCAACTGCTGGAGGGCTCCGACCAAAAGGAATTCGTCATGGACGCGGCGGACCGCGTCGTGGGCTGGCTGGTGGAAACCTTCTGTCCCAAGGATCAGCATGCCGACCAGTGGAATATCGGCGGCTTGCGCACGGAGTTCTGGGGCCGGTTCGGAATCGACCTGAAGAAACACGAGCTTCCTCTCGATCCCAGGCGAATCGAAGACATCAGCACTTTGCTGGAGGACCTGGTTCACAAGCACTACGATGAGCGCGAGCAAATTTGGGGGACCGAGCGCATGCGCCTGCACGAGCGCATGGTGATGCTGCAAGTGGTGGATGGACAGTGGAAGGATCACCTGCTGGCCATGGACCACTTGAAAGAGGGCATCGGCCTGCGCGGTTACAGCCAGCGCGATCCCCTGGTGGAATACAAGCGCGAATCCTTTGAGATGTTCGAAGCGATGATGGACCGGGTGGAGGATGACACCCTTCGCTATCTCTTCCTGATGCGCACGCCGGAGGAAGAGGAGGAAATGATCCGGCAATATCAACAGCGCAAACGGCGTGAGCAACGCGAAATGCAGATGGTGGGCGCGGGCACGGTGGAGAAGCCGCAGCAGGTCATCCGCCGGGCAGAAAAAGTGGGGCGCAACGATCCGTGCCCATGTGGCAGCGGCAAGAAATATAAAAAGTGCCATGGGGCCGGTGCGGGACCCGAAGCGGCCGGGGCAGTTGCCGCCAAACCGAAGGGGACCGGACCATCAAAACCCGAGTCGGGCGCAATAGGTTAGAGGTAAGAGCAGCACCAGTCCAAATTTATCCCTGGCATAATTTTGAATCCTGAGGGCCACTTCCCCATCGGTGAGTGGCTATTGCCATGGACCCTTGTGAGGCGATATGGAAATCGACGACATTCATGAAATGCAGGAACACGCTGAGCATGCATCCCACGAGCCTTCCCTGATTCCGGTCACGTTCACCATGGCGGTTTTGGCGGTCGTTTTGGCGGCGACGACCCTGCTGGGCCACCGCGCCCATACGGAAGAGCTGCTCATGCAAAGCAAAGCGACGGATCAATGGGCGTACTTTCAAGCGAAGAACATCCGGGTGCACACGATTGAGATTTTCCTGGATATTCTCTCCGTAACGAGCGTCAAAGACCCCGCTCAGGTTGGCGACCTGAAAGGGAAATACGAACGCAATCTGGACCGCTACCGGGAAGAATTGAAGGAGATTGAAGCGGAAGCTCACGGCATGGAAGGCGAAGGTGCGATGGCGCAGCGGCGGGGGAACCGCTTCGACCTGGGCGAGGTTTGTTTGGATGCCGCCATCGTGATCGCCTCGCTCACGCTGCTCACCCGGCGGCGCGAGTTCTGGATGTTGGGAATTGTGACCGGGGTCACCGGTTTGGGAATTGCCTTGTCGGGACTATTTGTTCACTGAGATGCCGATTACTTTACCGGGCCTGCCGGAGACGGCTGTGCGGCGGGCGCCTCCGGAACGTAGGCTGTGAGGAATTGCTTCAAATTCGCCACGAACCCCTCGCCCCCCGCTTCAACCATGTCATTGTGGCCGGCCCCTTCCATGCGATAAAAGCGCTTGGGTTCGGGCGCAGCTTCGAAGAGTTTTTCCCCCATCGCGAACGGGACCACGTCATCCTTCGTGCCATGCACGATCAGAATGGGAACCCGCACATTGCGAATCTTCCTTTCCGAGTCAAAGCGGGATTTTACCAGATGGCCCACGAGCGGAAGCGCGAAGATTTCCCGCGTCATCGCCCGGGCGTTGGTAAACGAGCTCTGCACAATCAGTCCACCGCAAGGACGGCGGGAAGCGAGATTAACCGCCACCGCGCCTCCCAGGGAATGACCGTAGACAATGATGTCATCGGGGCGGAAGCAGCGCTCCTTCACCAGGTGGTCGTAGGCCGCATCGGCGTCGCGATAAACCCCGGTTTCGGTAGGCTTTCCCTCGCTTTTCCCGTATCCGCGATAGTCCAGGGCCAGGATATTGACCCCGACACTCGCGAGAGTTCGGATGTGGGGAAGTCCATACCCGAGGTTTTCCGCATTTCCGTGGAGCCAGAGAATTACTTGCTTTGAGCCGGGATGGGGCCGATAAAAAGCGTTGATTCGAACGCCATCCCGGGTCTTCAGCCAAACATCTTCTATTTCCTTTTCATATGTTTGCGGAGGAGGGAAGCCTGCGGGGTAACGTGAGGGGAAGAAGATCAGCTTGTGTTCAAGGGCCCGAAGGCCGGCGATGGCGAGAAGCAGGCCAGCCGCGAGCATGAGCAGGAGCGTTGTCACGATGCAATTTACCTTGAGCGGTGTGTTTGCGGCGCGTTCAGGCCAGAGGTGAAGATTGTGGCCTGGAAAGCCCGGCTTCATCCTCGATGAGGGCAAAGCCGGGCTACAGGGCTTATTGTTCGTCGCCGTCACCGTCAGGAGAGACTACCACAAATACACCATTGCCTTGACGGTTGATGCGCAATAGCGTCTGGCCCTTGGCCTGAGCCGCCAACTTCTTGAAGTCACCGACGTTTCGCACCGGTTGCCGGTTGATGCTTTCGATCACGTCGCCTTCCTGCAACCCGTACTGTGCGGCGGGGCTGTTCGGGTCAACTTGGGTGATGACGACTCCCATCACGTTGGGCGGAATTCCCGCCTGATCGCGAATCGTGGGAGTGAGATTATCCACGCTGATGCCGCGCAGTGCGCCCTCCTCGACGCCGCCTCCGGCGCCCACGCGCGCGGCAAGGTCGGAGGGCCGCTCGCCCAGAGTCACTTTGATGGTGATCGGCTGGCCGTCACGCAGAATATCGAGCGTGGCGACTGTCCCGGGGGTCAAATTGGTGACCATGGCGGTGAGTTGATTCGCATCTTCAATCGTATTGCCATTGAGTTTGCGAATGACGTCTCCGGTCTTGAGCCCGGCTTTTTCGGCAGGGCCTCCCGGAGTGAGGTCTTCGGCAAGGGCGCCGGCCGTGTCCGGAACCTTGAACTGCTTGGCTAAGCCGTCATCCAAACCGCGAATCTGGACGCCCAGGTATCCGCGGGTCACTTTTCCAGTTTTGATCAAATCCTCCATGATATGTTTCGCCATATTGGAGGGGATGGCAAATCCGATGCCGACCGATCCGCCTTCGCCGCCCGGTCCGGAATTGCCACTCAGGATGGCCGTGTTAATTCCCACCACCTGGCCATGAATGTTGACCAAGCCACCGCCCGAGTTGCCCGGATTAATGGCAGCGTCGGTCTGAATGAAGTTTTCAAATCCTTCGATACCCATTCCGGAGCGGCCCAGAGCGCTGACACTGCCTCGCGTCACGGTGAAGTATTGTCCAAAGGGATTTCCGAACGCCATCACCGTATCCCCAACCTTGATCATGTCGGAGTCGCCAAAGGGAGCCGTCGGCAGGCTCGTTCCATCCACCTTGATGACGGCAACGTCGGTTTGGGGATCGGCTCCGACGACCTTGGCCTTATACGTGCGCTTATCCGAAAGCGTCACGGAGATTTCCGTTGCCTTCGCGATGACATGGTTGTTGGTGATAATGTAGCCATCGGGCGAGACTATCACGCCGCTACCCAACGCGTGTTCGCGCTGCTCCTTGGGAACCTGCGGAAACATGTTGCCAAAGAATTGGCGGAAAAAGGGGTCATTCAGCATGGGTGATTGCTGAACCTTGGTGACCTGCGTCGACTGAATGGCCACAATGGCGGGGGTCACGGCCTTGGCAATTCGTTCATAGGCCTGGTTCTGCCGCTCCAGGAATTCAATGTCCGGCCCATCCAGCCCCTTTTCATTGGCCAACGCGAACCCTGGATATAACCGATTGCCCTGATAAAGCATAAATGACAATCCGAGAGTCAGGATTCCAATGAGGGTCAGACTCAGCCCTCCCAAATTTTCCCGCAGAAACCGTTTGTTGATGCCCATCAAATCTTCCTCCTTCAAACGACCGGTCAAAAGCGTCTCATGGATTTTTCGGGCCAATGGCCACGCCGGTCTTCAAGATCGCGCGACTTCACATTTATGCAGCACGTCTGGAAAACCGAGCCGCCAAACTGATTTCGACGGCAACTGGATCAGAATGTCTCAAAACCAAGCCACATTAATATTAGACGGAATTCGTGAGATTAGGGTATCAAGGCGGGCGATCGAACCATTTCTCCATGCCATGAACTCTCCGGCGTTGAGGACGCCAATTCCTTCCGTAAATCCCTCGTGAAGCCCCTATAATATTGATGCTAAAGCACGCAATAAGGGTTTGCCCTTTATTATAACCTCTGACCCATCTTGTGGCTCAATAGGATTTAGCACATTCGCTGATGACCATCGCAGAAGAGGAAAATGATGAATTTGCTTCTTGCAGGACCGCGCAGAAAAAAATCGGCGTACATCGTTCGTGTAATTCTCTTGCTCTTATGCTTCACCCTTGGCGCCGTTGCGCGGCTGCAAGCTGCAGAGGGTTCGGCTCCCCAACCGCTTGAACTTGCCTACACGGTCCGAATTGACCATCCGACGACTCACATGGTTGGTGTGGAAATTGTTGCGCATGGAGTTGAAACGCGCGAGCTTCGATTCGTCATTCCCGCGTGGGCGCCCGGCCGCTACGCCATCTATAACTTTGCCAAGAATGTTCAGCAATTCGCCGCAGAGGGAGCGGACGGTCATGCGCTTCCCTGGATCAAGTTGGACAAGCAAACCTGGAGTGTTGATACGAGTGGGTCCGCTCGAACCGTCCACGTTCGCTATGAGGTGTTTGCGAATGATCTGACCGGTTCGTTTTCCCAGGTTGATAGCGAGCACGCCAATCTGAACGGCCCCTCCGTTTTTATGTACATCGACGGCCACAAGCCGGACCCGATTAAGTTGACGATCGAAGCGCCTGACCCATGGAAAGTCATCAGCGGATTCTCCCCTTCAGCCTCCGAGCACACATTTCAAGCGGCAAATTACGACCGCCTTGTCGATACACCACTCGAAATCTCCGCCAATTGTTCCATCGACCAGTTCGAGGAGCAGGGAAAGACGATCCAGGTTGCCGTCCACACTTACTCGGATGAGGATGGTGATCGCTCACGCCTGATTGCCGGGCTCAAAAAAATTGTGCACGCGGAAATGGCCGCCATGCCGCCGCCGGATTTTGACCATTACCTCTTCATCTTTCATTTTGTGCCGGACATCGCAATGGGCGATGGGATGGAACACCTCAATTCGACACAAATCATCCTGCAAGGGACCGTCCGCGACAGCACGCAGGAAGCCCTCGAAACAGCGGCTCATGAATTCTTTCACACCTGGAACGTGAAACGCCTGCGCCCCGCGGCCTTGGGGCCGTTCGACTACACGCGTGAGAATTATTCGCGCTCGCTTTGGGTTGCGGAGGGCATTACCAGCTATTACTCCTACTTGTTTCTGCTTCAAACCAAGTTATGGACGCGCGATGAGGTTCTCAATCGGCTGGCGAATGAGATTGAGGTGCTGGAGCGCGAGCCGGGACGAAAACTGATGTCGGCCGAATCCTCCAGTTTCAACGCTTGGTTTTTCGACCGCGCGCCGCAGATGCAGGAGACAGACTTTGCCAACACCACGATTTCGTACTACAACAAAGGCGCTCTGCTTGGCATGTTGCTCGATTTGGAAATTCGTTCCAGCACCGAGGGGCGCAAGTCGCTGCTAGACGTAATGCATTACCTTTATCAAGAATTTTATGAGGCGCCGGCGGCGAGCTACTACGGACCGGGCCGCGGGTATGAGGAAAGCGACGTGCTCGAAGCGCTCAATACTGTTACCGGACACGACTTCTCGCCGTTCTTTGACCGCAATGTGAGCGGAACCCTTCCGCTTCCATTTCAGGAAGATTTGGCCAAGGCCGGACTTCAGCTTCGCATCCAAACACCTCCCGATGCCCCGCCGTCGCTGGGGATTGCGGTTCAGCCCGAACCCCGCGGGGCACGGATTGTCTCAGTAATTCCCGGTGGAGCGGCGGAGCGGGCAGGTCTCAGCCGCGATGATTTGCTGGTCGATATCGATGACCAATCGCTTGCGACCGACGATCTCGCCACGCGTCTGAAGGCTTATCCGCCGGGCGCAACCATTCCCATCAATGTTGAACGGCACGGCCGCCGGGAGAGGGTCGACGTGAAGCTTGACCCGCCAATCCCCAGCTTGTATTCAATTGTTCCATTGTCTTCGGTGACTTCGGAGCAAAAGGAACTGAGGGAGGCCTGGCTTGCGGGGCGCTAATCGCGTTGATTCCATTCCCTGGCAGAAAATTCTTGTGACCGTGCCCATATTGTTGGCTCTGGCATTACCGATTCATCTGCTCGGGGCGCAGGCCACAGACCAGGGTGGCGATGTGGAATCACTCGTCAAAGCGGGGCATTGGAAACGTGCCCGGCAAATTCTCGAGCCGCAAGTCAAAGCTCACCCCCAGGACGCGAGGAGTTGCTACCTGCTTTCGGAAGTGAAATTGGCGTTTGGCGATGTGAATGAAGCGCTGCTGTTTGGCCAGCACGCGGTTGAGCTTGATGGCGCGAACTCCAACTTTCACCTCGAACTGGGCAAGGTTTATGGCGAGATGGCCTCGCGCGCGGGCTTTCTCTCCGCGGCCCCGCTGGCCATCAAGTTCCGCAAAGAGGTTGAAACGGCCATCGAGCTCAACCCGCGGAATCTGGACGCGCTCGACGCCATGATGCAATTCAAGTATCAGGCGCCGGGCATCATGGGTGGAAATAAGGACGAGGCCCAATCACTAGCTGAGAAAATTACTGCGCTCAATCCCTGTGAAGGATCCCTTGCCCGGGCGGAACTCGCTGAGTTGGACAAGGACTCGAGGCAGGAGGAAACGGATTACTTGAAGGCCGTGCAGGAGGATTCAGAGAGTTACGACGCTCAGGTGTCTTTGGCGAAATTCTACAGCCAATCCGTGCAGGGGAAGTACGATGAGGCGGGGAAATACGCCCATGCCGCAATACAAATCGATCCTGGGCGTATCGACGCGCACTGGGTTCTCGCCCGGGTATGCGCCATCCAGCAGCGCTGGACCGATCTCGATCAAGCCCTGGCAACCGCCGAAAAGAATGTTCCGGATGACCTGTGTCCATACTACGAGGCCGCCCAGGGGCTGTTCGAGATTGGCAGGGATTTCCAGCGTGCAGACGCGTATTTAAGGAAGTACCTTTCGCAAGAGCCGGAAGCGGGCGAGCCGGACGCCGCGGATGCCCACCGTTTATTGGGGCTCATGCTGGAGAAGCAGGGGCGCGGACCTGAGGCTCTGGCCGAGATCCAGACGGCACTGCGCCTCCGGCCTGATTTCAAAGCAGCGAAGGAAGATCTCAAGAGGCTGGAGAACTGAACAGCCCTAACCTGTCCGCTTTTTTCGCGCGAAGTGTGCCACCAAAAGCACGACCACGATTCCTGCGACAACGATCAAGGAGATACGGTTCATGCGGCCCACGACGTGGACAAGCCGATCCCAGTTGCCACCAAAAGCAAAACCCACATAGCCAATCACGATTGACCAGCAAACCGCGCCCGCAAAGCTGAAAAGCATGAAGGTGAGAAATTGCATGCGCATTACGCCGGCTAGGATTCCGGCAAAGACGCGCAAGCCGGTAATAAACCTTGCGGCAAACACGGCCCATGGCCCATGCTTCTCGAACGACTTTTGGGATTCCATGTACTGCTTTTGAAATCGTGGGAACCGGCCCAGAAACCGGTTTACGAGAGGCGATCCGCCATACCAGCCGATGGAGTAGCCTAACGCAGCTCCAACGGTGGCGCCGGCCATTGCGGTGATGATCACCGGCAAGATATGCACCTTGCCTTGGAAGGCGAGGAAGCCGGCAAAGAGCAGGACCGTCTCGCCGGGGACGGGGACGCCGATATTCTCCAGCATGACTCCGAAGAAAACGGCCCAATACCCGTAATGGGCAAATAACTCTGACAATAGATGGAAGATTCTGTCGGCCACGATTCAGAAGATTATGCACGATGTCGGCAACCAGTCCCAACACTATCTGGCATGGCCGATGCAGACCGTTTTCCCCGTTTCCGCCAGGGCCGATGCGAGCATTCTCTGATACCCTAATGGGCGCCAAGCGGCAGAAAGGAAACTAAACGATGGATACAGCGGAATTTGCGGGCAGGGTGGCGGTCGTGACGGGCGGGAGCGAAGGAATTGGCTATGATTTTTGCCGCACTTTAAGTGACGTCGGGTGCCAGGTCTATTTTTGTTCCCGCAATCGGGAAAAGGGATTACTCGCGGCAAAGTCTCTGGGAGCCAACTCCCATTACTTTCAAGCAGATCTATCCCGGCCAGACGAAATTAAGGCGTTCGCGGTCCACATCAAGGAACAGGCGGGGCGCGTCGACTACCTTGTGAACAACGCCGCCAACGACGACAGAATCCGCTTTGAGGATTTGACGGTGGAAGAGTGCGATCGCATGTGGACATTGAATCTTCGGTCTTTCCTGCTCATGTCCCGTGCTTGCCTTGAACTTCTGCGGAAAGGACAGGGGAAAAGTATCGTGAATATCAGCACGACGAATTACATGTTTGGCTTTGATCCCTTTACGATCTACAACGCCACCAAAAGTGGAATCCTCGGCTTCACCCGGTCTCTGGCGCGGGAGCTGGGACCCGAGGGATTCCGCGTCAATATGATCAGTCCGGGATGGATCATGACGGAAAAGCAACTGCGCAAATACGTTTCGGAAGAGGACAAACAAGCTCTGCTGCGCGACCAGTGCGTGAAGCACTTGATCGAAGCGAAGCACGTCTCGCCTGTGATGTTATTCCTGCTCGGTTCCGCCGCCTGTGCGATGAGCGGCCAGAACCTGGTCGTCGACGGCGGAAAGTATTTTCAATAGTTTACCCGTGGTTTGACACACCTAGAAGGCTTGGTTTAATCTGGTATTTCACGTCAACACTGTCCGGGCTGTAAGGTGACATCTGAATTCTTGCCGAAGGCAGCGCTGCCCACCGGCAGTGCTTTCTCTTCCCCATGGGAGATGAGGCGGCGTCCCTTCGAAAACTTGAAGATTCGAGGAGGAATCATGCCGTTCACACTACCCGCACTTCCGTATGCTCCCGATGCCCTGGAGCCTTCCATTGATAAAATGACGATGGAAATTCATCACGGCAAGCACCACGCCGCTTATGTGACCAACTTGAACAAAGCGCTGGAATCCGCGCCGGAGCTGGCTTCCAAGAGTCTGGAGGAGTTGCTGAGGAACAACCTTGCCATCGTTCCCGATGCCATTAAAACCGCGGTACGCAACAATGCAGGCGGACACATCAACCACTCGATGTTCTGGCAGATCATGGGCCCCAATGCCGGCGGCCAGCCCGGTGGAGCGCTTGCGGCGGGCATCAAGAGCGCCTTCGGCGATTTCCACAACTTCAAAGAGAAGCTGAGCGCCGCGGGAATGGGCCGGTTCGGATCCGGATGGGCATGGCTCGTTGCTCACGGTGGGAAGCTCGACATCTATTCCACCGCTAACCAGGACAGCCCCGTCATGGAGGGCAAGTCGCCCATCCTCGGAATCGACGTTTGGGAACACGCCTATTACCTGAAATATCAAAATCGCCGGGCCGATTACGTTGGCGCCTGGTGGAATGTCGTGAATTGGGGCGAAGTTGAAAAGCGCTTCCAGTCGGTAAAGTAACGACGAATGAACCCGCCACCCTCTGCCCTCGCGGCGGAGGGTGGACCGCGGCCGGCATCTTCGTCTGGCGGGACGATAGCTCTGACTCCGCATGAAGATTGCCTTCGGTCAGAGACGTGAATTCAACATCAATGCCAGCTTCTAAGGTTTGACGCACTGCAAGGCAGCCTACTGGACGCACTAAATCACACGCTCAAAAGTACAAGGAGGCAGGTCCCTTGGCGCAAAAGAAAATAATCGCGGTTGTTGGAGCCACCGGGGCGCAGGGCGGAGGTTTGGCCCGAGCGATCCTGAGCGACACCAATAGTGAATTCACCGTGCGCGTCCTGACTCGCGATCCCAATTCTGACAAAGTCCGGGATTTCGCCAGGTTGGGCGCGGAAGTCGTGGCGGCGGACGTGGATGATGTCGAGAGCCTCAAGCGCGCATTTGCGGGCGCTTACGGAGCCTATTGCGTCACATTCTTTTGGGCACACTTCTCGCCGGAGAAGGAATTGGCCAATGCCCGGTCAATGGCTGAGGCCGCCAAACACGCGGGGTTGCACCATGTGATCTGGTCAACTTTGGAGGATACCCGGCGCTGGGTACCCCTGAGTGACAATCGCATGCCCACCCTAATGGGCAAGTACAAGGTTCCGCATTTCGACGCCAAAGGAGAAGCCAACCACTTCTTTACCGACCTCGGTGTCCCCACAACCTTCCTGCTCACTTCGTTCTATTGGGATAACTTTATCTATTTTGGTTCAGGTCCCCAAAAGGGTCCTGATGGCACGCTGGCGATCACATTTCCCATGGGCGACAAAAAGCTCCCCGGAATCGTCGCTGAAGATATTGGCCGCTGCGCTTATGGCATCTTCAAACGAGGGAACGAATTCATCGGCAAGACCGTCGGCATCGCAGGCGAGCATTTGACCGGCGCGCAGATGGCCGCGACGTTCTCCAAAGTGCTGGGAAAGGAAGTGGTCTACAACTCTGTCCCTCCCGAGGCTTACCGCAGTTTTGGCTTCCCCGGCGCCGAGGACCTCGGCAATATGTTCCAGTTTAAGCGCGATTTTGAAGATTATTTCTGCGGGGCGCGTGACCTGGACTTTTCCCGTCGCTTGAATCCATCGCTCCAGACTTTCGAGCAATGGCTTACTCAGCACAAGGCCAGTTTCGACTGAGTTGGAATTCCATACGAGGCTCTGATCCTCTTGGGAGAAAAAATGAAGTGCCTCCTGAGAATCATCCGTGTTCGCGCCTGCTATTCACTTTCCCTGGAAGCAGTTCATCATTTAATTTAAGTTCCCAAAGGCAAACGTCGCAGCAAACAGCGGCGTGCCATGCGTGCCTTCCAGCACGATTCTTTCCTGTCGTCAGTGACGCGCAAGTCCATGCTGCTGGTGCGCAATGTTTTTTGGTGGCTAGGTTTGCGAGGCCCGGTTAGAATGGTGCTCTTGATTTACGCTGGAGATTGCCGCCAGCATCAGGCCTTCCCGGCATACAATGGAGTGGGCACCCAGGAGGACACTTTGAAATTGGCGAGTTGGAAGCGGAAACCGGCAGTAGTGATTCTGGCCGCGCTTTGGGCGATTACTTCATTGGCAGCGACTGATCAAAAGCCGGCACCCGGGGTCAAGCCTTCTGCGGGTTCTACAAAGCCTGCCGGCATGCAACTTCCCAAAATCTGGCATTCCGCGGCGACCAATCATGACTTTCGCGTTGACATCACCCAGGATGTTTTCACCGCCGATTGGGTCAACGTGCCTCCTGCCGCCGCCAAGCGCGGCGCCTTCATTCACACCGAGTGCCGCCGCACCGGGGAGAAGTGGGTGGGCAGCTCGAACATCCACATGCTTTTTGGTATTCCCGGCGCCCCGTCGGGAAAGGACAGCAAGCTCTGCTCCATGACCGTCCGCTTCGAGATCGATTCCATTACCCGAGAGAAGATCGCCGGCCACTCGGAAGCGCTCCATGCCTTTGATGTGAACACCTGCCGCATTCAACAGACATCGTGGGGGAGCTTTACTTGGTCTCCCAAGAAATAAGTTCGAACTGAAATCGGGAATTTAACGGTTGCCGGGTCTGCGGAGTGGTTTCTAACTCAACGCGGCCTCTCAAAGCTGTTTGGGGTGGGTCGGCTTTGACCCGTCCTGAACTCGAGTTTGCTTGGCTACACCTTTCGGCGCGCGGGCCTGCCACGCCGTGAACAGGGCATCCCGAACGATTTCCATCTCGGCGGCTTTAAGCCGTACGAGCGTGCAGCCTTGCGTTCCCCATGCTCCCGGCGCGGGCACAAACACGCCCGGCTTTGCAGGAACCAAGTTGCGGTGCTCCTCGGGGGTAAGCCTGACCATGCCCCATCGCTTGTCGGGATAACCAAGTGTTGCGAAGACCTTTCCACCCACTCTAAAATCCGGGTGTCGCATGTGTGCGCCTTCCTCCACGCCCGGCAGGCTCAGAGCTGTACGGCGAAATTGATGGGCTGTCATGGAGGAGAACGCTGCCTATGCTGCCTTAACCCTCTTGATCTCTTCAATCAGTGGCGGGACCATTTCGAAGAGGTCGCCCACAATGCCATAGGTCGCGACTTCAAAAATGGGAGCTTCCTTGTCCTTATTGATTGCGACGATCGTGCGCGACCCCTTCATTCCCACCATGTGCTGAATCGCCCCGGAGATTCCCAGCGCGACATAAAGTTTGGGCGCAACAGTCTGGCCGGAGCTGCCGATTTGCCGGTCCATGGGCAACCAACCGCTGTCACAGATCGGTCGTGATGCGCCGAGTTCTGCGCCCAAGGAGTCGGCCAGCTTTTGCGCCAGGGCCATATTCTCCGGCGCCTTGATGCCGCGGCCCACCGCGACGATCTGTTCGGCCTGATTGAGATCCACGGCCTGCTTGGCTTCACGAAAGCGCTCTTCCGGCTTGACTCGAATCGATTCAGCGGCCAGGGCGACCTCCACCGCAGTGATGGGAGCGGGGCTTGCGCCGCGCTCGACCGAGTCCTCGCGAAATACCGCCGCCTGGAATGAGATGAAATATGGAGCTTCACCCGCGAGCTCGACGTCGGCGCAATACTTTCCTTGAAACACCTGGCGGACAAAGATGAGCTTGCCCGCTTCGCTCCTGTAAGCAAGACAATCACTGATCAGCCCCCGCCCCAACATTGCGGCAAGCTTGGGAGCAAAGTCGCGCACCTGATAGGTGTGGCTAAACACCACATAAAGGGGCTGCTGCTGTACAATCACCGCACGCAGGGCGATGGAATAGCCGTCCGCCGTGTAATTCGCGAGTAGGGGCGAATCCACGGTCAAGATTTCCTGAACCGCGGTTGAGGCGAGTTCCGCCGCGAGCGATGCCAGGTTGCTTCCGAAAAGTACTGCGGTGATTTTCGTGCCAAGAGTCTGCGCCATGTGCTGTCCGCCGGCGAGAGCTTCCCATGTTGCGCGGGTTAGTTTGCCGCCATAATGCTCTGCAAAGACCAGAATATGATTGGGCATGACTCCTCAAAAATCTGAATTTGGGGGACCAGCTTTCACACGGCGGCGTGGCGAGACCGGGCTTGCCGGCCGCACCACGGGCGAGAGGCCCTTACGGGCTTATTCACCATCTGCGCCGGAATCGCCGTTTGTCTCGGGAGGCTCCTCGGAGAGAGCCGCGGCTTCTGGAGGCTCGTCTTCAGGCGCAGGAGGCACCGCCTCCGGTTCCTCGGCGGGCGAGGCCTTCTTCGACTTCGAGAGCTTGGCGCTGCGCTTGGGCTTGGTCAGCATCGCGCTGAAGGATTCGACCGTTTCGCAGACGAGCTCGAGCGGAATCGACTTGTAATACTTGCCGGCCTCGAAGCGTTTGATCTGGTCGCGCCACAAGGGGTTGGTGCGAGCCTGCTCGAGGGCCTTGTGGTCACGCCAAAATACCAGCCAGAGATACTCTGGCTTGCGGGATTGAAACAGCCGGATAAAGTGGGCGCCGAGGCAGCCGTCGATCTTCTTTAGTGACGGGAGCGTGACTTGCCGGCCAAATTTCTCGTAATCTTCCACGCGCTTTTTGCGGGCCCGCATTCTCCAAATATGTACGAACATCGTCAGCCTCCTTGTGCGGTCTATTTGCACTGTGCCCGCAGGGCGGAAATCGGGCACGATCCCTAAATCACCCGCGCCTCATTCTTGAGCTTATCCACAAGCCGCGCGGCGACCTCTTTGGGGCTGCCCTGCAGAAACTCGGTTTGAGATGCCTTCACGGGGGTATAGACCTTGGCAATGCGAAGTTGGGGAGCCAAGTCCGCCGCCGTCAGCCCAAGATCGGCCGCAGTCAGCTTTTCCACCGGCTTCTTCTTTGCCGCCATAATTCCTTTCAGCGTGGCGTAGCGCGGCTTATTGATGCCGGACTGAATGGTGATCAAGGCGGGCAGCGGCAGGTTAATCCACTGAAACCAACCGCCCTCCAATTCTCGCTTGACGCGAAGTCTGCCTCCCTCCACCTGGACCTCCATGATGATGGTTGAGTGCGGCAGGCCGAGCAGTTCGGCCAGGACGACGCCGGTCTGTGCAGCGCCGAAATCGTCAGATTGCAGTCCTGTCAGGACAAGGTCCGGCTTCTCACGGTCAATCGCCTTGGATAGTGCCCGGGCGATGCCAAGCGAATCGAGGGTTGCAAAAGCTGGATCGTCCAGATGCAGAGCGCGGTCCGCGCCCCGAGCCAGGGCGTCTTTGAGGGCCTGTTGGGCGCGTGCCGGCCCGAGCGTCGCGAGCACGACTTCTCCGCCATGCTTTTCCTTCAGGCGAAGGCCTTCTTCGAGAGCATAAATATCCGGCTCATTCACTTCAAAGCTTAAATCGGTTTCCCGTACCCAGGTGGAAGCGGGGTTAAGGCGCAGAACGGAATCACGTGCGGGAACTTGCTTGATGCAGACCACAATTTTCACGGCGAAAGGGTTCTCCTGCGAGGGAGCTGCCATTTTCGTGCGCACCCAGGGGACGAATCTGGTGCCGGCCATTATATGCGAATTGGGCTCCGGCTGCATCGTTTTAGCGAGCAGGTGACGTCTCATCCTAGGGCCGCAACGTTACACGTAAATCACAGATGTGCGGATTCCCCGAATGCATTGGTTCGGACCGGCTTGACAGCTAAGTTCATTCCGATATGCTGGGAACCTCCCGGGCTGGCGAACCAGAGGCAATTACAGATCGCTCTGCAACTGCGGAGGGGTTTTCTGCTGCCGCGAATATCGTCAGGTTTTTATGGCCAAAACACCTGCACTTCCGGAAGTCATTCGCTTCGGCCGCGAAGTCTGTGGCAATCTCGAAGCTGCTGAGGCGCGCGAGTGGCTGGTGACCAACGGTCTCGGCGGTTACGCTTGCGGGACGATTGCGGGCACGCTTACCCGCCGCTATCACGGATTGTTGATTGCTGCCCTGCCTCCACCCTGGAACCGCACCTTGCTGGTTTCCAAAATTGATGAGGTCGCAGAATACAGCGGACAGACTTACTTTCTTGGAGCAAATCGCTGGAGGGACGGCGTCATCGATCCCGCGGGCTACCGTTACCTTGAGAGCTTCTGCCTGGAAGGCGCCACCCCAGTATGGACTTATGCTTGTGCCGATGCGCTGCTCGAAAAGCGCGTCTGGATGGAACGCGGCGAAAACACGACTTACATAAATTACACTCTGGCGCGAGGCAGCCGTCCGTTGGACCTCAGCGGGAAGGTGCTGGTGAACTGGCGCGGGCATCACAACCTCACGCGCGCGTCTGAGATGCCGATGGACATCCAGCCGGCGGACGGGGGTTTGCGCGTCCAAGCTCTGGCCAAGGCCCCGCCCTTCTATCTGCGTAGTGCCCGGGCGGGATTTGAGGCGGCGCACACCTGGTACCGGAACTACGACCTGACGGAAGAGATGGTGCGTGGCCTCGATCATACGGAAGACCATCTGCATGCCGCGACTTTCCAGGCAACGTTGCAGCCCGGCGACTCCATCACCTTGGTCCTGAGCATTTATCCGCATGCGAATCTCGATGGAATGGCTGCGCGGCAGACGCAAATCACCAGGGGGCAGGAACTCCTGCAACAGTCAGTCCATGCGCAGTCTTGTTTGGCAAAGTCTCCCGGGTGGATCCGGCAATTGATTCTCGCTGCGGACCAATTCGTCATCACCCGCTCAGGCGAAGAGCGTTTCGAAGGCGCATCCATCATCGCCGGATACCCCTGGTTCGGGGAGTGGGGGCGCGACACCATGATCGCGCTGCCGGGGTTGCTGCTGGCCACGGGCCGCGCTTCGGTGGCGGCCCATGTTTTGAGGGGATATGCCGGGCTTGTGAATCAGGGAATGCTCCCCAACCGAATTCCCGGGGAAGGGAAGACGGTAGAATACAACACGGTCGACGCGGCGCTCTGGCTCTTTGAGGCGGCGCGCCAATACCACGCGGTCACGGAGGACCTCGCGCTCATCGATGAGATTTTCCCAGCCCTCGTGCAGATTATCGATTCCTATACACGCGGGACCCGTTACGGCATTCGCGTCGACCCGAAGGATGGACTGGTCCACGCGGGTGAACCGGGAGTGCAATTGACCTGGATGGACGCGAAGATCGGCGATTGGGTTGTGACTCCGCGAATTGGCAAGCCCATTGAAGTGAACGCGCTCTGGATTAGTGCGATCATGACCCAAGCTAAATTCGCGGAAGTCCTGGGAAAAACACCCGCTCCGTATGCAGAACTTGTTACTGAAGCCCACCTGGGATTTCAGCGCTTCTGGAATGCCGAATCGAATTTCTGCTTTGACGTGATTGAGGGGCCCGACGGCGATGATGCCTCGCTGCGGCCGAATCAGATTTTTGCGGTGGCGCTGGGGGAGGATCTTTTGCCCCCTGAGCAGCAGCGCGCCGTTGTCGATATCTGCCGGCGCGAGCTTCTGACTTCATTCGGCTTGCGAAGCCTTTCCGCAAAAGACAAGCAGTACCGCGGGCACTATGCCGGCGACGCTCGTTACCGGGATAGCTCCTATCACCAGGGGACGGTTTGGGGATGGTTGATGGGTCCCTTCGTGCAGGCGTTCATGCGCGTGACCGGTGACGCCAAGCAGGCTCTCTCTTCCTCGCTCCGTTTGAGAGTCACCTGCAAATTCACGGCTTGGGAACCGCCAGCGAAATTTTCGATGGAGATCCTCCCTTCACTCCGCAAGGTTGTTTTGCCCAAGCGTGGACCGTCGCCGAGTTGCTGCGAGCATGGGTCAGTGTTGCGACCTGGGGCATGCGGCGCAAACCCGTGAAAACCCGAAAATCCTGATTTGGCGAATCGCGCAAAATCGGCAAAAGAGATCGCTTTCCACGCAAAATGAACATCTTCATTGCGCCGGCGCCTTTAACCAGGCTGCCCAACCCCCGCCGGGAGCGAGGTCTATCTGCAGCGGGCGGTTGAATTGAAGCTTCAATTGAGTGTGGCGAATGTCCGTTGGAGTGCGCGCCGCGTCCGATCCGTCCTGATAGACGTCAGCGGTCCATGCGCCCTTGCCGAGAGGTTTGAGCGAGACGCCCAAATGGCGGGGCGTCCAATTGGTCATGGCGCCGATATACCAATCCTTCCCGGACCGGCGGGCGACCACGATGTACTCACCAACCTCTCCGGCCAGCACGCGCGTTTCATCCCAACGGGTGGGAACCTGACGAATGAAATCCGTTCCTAAGGCGCCGCGATAAGCCTCCGGGCTGTCGGAAACCATCATCAGCGGGCTTTCGTAGACCACGTACATAGCAAGCTGCTGGCAGCGCGTTCCCATCACCATGGGATCGTCATAATTCACAGCGAACTGTTCCGCCGTGACGTTGCGAAACCTCACCGGGCGTGTAGTCCATGGGCCCGGCCAGCATGCGAGTGTAGGGTAGGGTGACATTGTGCAGCGGTGTGACCCGGTTGCTGTCCTTATTGTGCTCAGCTCCCATCACGCCTTCACGGGTAATCAGGTTGGGATAAGTGCGACGCAGCCCTGTCGGTTTGTACGCGCCGTGGAAATCCACCAGCAAGTGATGTTCGGCGCATTTGCGCGCGACCTCTTCGTAGAAGTTCACCATATCCTGATCGTCCCTATTCATGAAGTCGCACTTGATCCCCGCCGCTCCCCACTTTTCATAGAGCGTGAGCGCGTCATCCATCTGTTCGCGCAGGTTTCTCCAGTTAACCCAGATGATCAGTCCAACCCCACGCTGGCGGGCGAAGTTGAGGATTTCCGGCATATTGAGCTCGGGAATGGGTTTGGTGATGTCGAGCGAAGCCCAGTGATGGATGGCGTCCTTTTCCGGGCCGTACCACGGCGGCTCAAACTCGAGGTAGCGGGCATTGATCTCCTGGGCGAAAGTCAGGTAGTACTCCTGATTCTCCGTGTTCATCATGCTGGGGATGGGAGGCTTGGCCTTGAAATTGACCCACCAGGGAAAGAGGGTTTTCCCCGGAACGATCCATCGGGTGTCCGACAGAGCGCAGGGATCGCTGAGATTGAGAATGATGTTGGACTCAATCAGGCTGCCCGGCGTGCGCCCCAGCATCAGAACTCGCCAGGGAGTGTAGTGAGGCGCATGGGCGCGAACCGCGACCCCGCCCCCGTCGGGCAACGGCGAAAGTCGTGTCACCAATGTATGGGGCTTGCCATCCACGCCATCCAGATACATTCCGGCATAATCACGAAGATTGGCTTCCGTCAGGGCAGCGGTGGCGGTTCCTCCCAGTGAAATCGTCAGAGGAAGTCCCACAGTCGCGCCAGGTTGAATGCGGCTGATGGAGATGCGGTCAAACTCCTTTTCCTGCGCCGTGGTAAAGCTCCCGTACTGGGCCGCCCAGCAGGTGAAGTCGGCAGGAAAGTGAAATTCCGAGCGCTCTGCCAGGAGTTCGAATTGGCTCAGCAGTTCCTGATCGGGAATGAAATAGCGAAATGCTGCACCATCGTTGTAGGCCCGAAAGATCAATTCGATTTTCCGGTGGGGCGCAGCGGTTTCGTGCAGTGCCAAGATCAACTGCTTGTAATGGTCCCGGGCGCTGCTCGATTTTCCCGCAACAATCGGATAGGTCTCGTCATGAGCCCCCCGCCTGATACCGGTGATCTCCTGCCCAGGCCCCCAGATGCCGCCCTGGCGAAAATCGAGTGATAGCGCGGAGTCTTCCAAGACGCGTTTACCCTGAAACATAACGCTATAGATCGGAGCTTGGTGGGAATCGAGATGGAACGTGATTCGAACCGCTCCGTCGGGCGAATCGACATGCAGAGGGCCCGCAGAGGCCGCTGCAGGCACGATCCTTCCTGCGATGACAACAATGGCAAGAAGAGTGAGATCAAAGAGGAAAAAGTATTTACGCATGAGAACTCCAGAAATATGACGAGCATTGCACAGGAACCCGGTTCAGGATGTCGGCGACTTGTCATCATACTCCCGATTTACGTCGAGGGAAGTGCGTGCCCGCTTGTTGACTGTTCGGTGCGCATGGCACCCGGCAGCTTGGTTGCGGTGTCCCTGGGAAGTCGCACCATGAAATTGGCCTGTGTTTCAGCCCGCCGGCCTTCATTGATTCGCCAGTTGGCGGGGACACTTTATCGTGCATTATCCATTATTTTGTATTTTCTGTAACTGGCTTATTTTCAGTATGTTCTCAGCTTTGGGAAGGGGAAAATGCAAAAATTTTCCCTTTGTTTTCAATAAGTTCTCAGCTTTGGGAGATTCACGCCAAACGGACAAAATGTCAGCATGAAATTGCGGGGGGTGGAAGCGCCGACCGGCGAAATTCATGGCATTCTCCTCCAGAATATTCTAGCCTACTGTTATAGTAATGTCAAGAGGAAAATAGCGGCAAGCGGGCAATTCGTCGGAACCTCCACCCCGGATCGGCGATCCGGCGGCCCGAGACCAACTTACAGAAACCGACTCACACTCCCACCGGCCGCTTGCAATAGGATTTCGGAGTGGTACAATCCCCTCAGGATCCCTCGTCCCCGCCGATCGCAGATTCCGCTTTATGTCTTTGATGGAGGTGTGCCGGAAGGCAGCGCACGCTTTCCTGCACAATAAGCCTATGGATACCAACAGATTCAAGGCAGTGTTCATCAGTGAGGGTTTGATGGGCCTTCTCCTCGGGCTCCTGCTCCTCTCCGCAGGCGTCTGGATGGCCGGGCAGCTTCATATTGTCTGGAACATCTGGCCGAGCACGGATGGAGTGGTTCTAGGTGGCAGCATCGTGGAAGTAGTGGATATTCCCTCGGCCAAGGGTGGAGGAGCCTATTACAGCTACACACCGCAAATTGAATTTCGCTATACGGTGGAAGGCAAGCAGTACAACACGACCGCGCCTTCCGTCTACAGTGCCAATACCATGGACCGGGCGATGGCGAACTATACGCGGCTCTACAAGCCCGGTTCGCATCATCCCCTCCGTTACAATCCCCGCAATCCAGCGGAAATTCAGTTCGGAGTGATCGAGTTTGGACCGCTGGCGCTGGCGTTTGTGTTTCTGGTGATGGGGAGTTTGCTCGGCGCCATCGGCATCAACGCCATGGCGAGGAGCTTTGCCAGCGAGGTTTGGCCGATTCCTGCGGGAGTTCAAGCCAGCCCTGCCAACGTCTTGGATTTTGCCAGGCGCTCCAGCCCTGAACCGGCGGGCAAAATGGTGATCTGCCCAAGCTGTGGGCGGGCGGTAAAAGCTTCAGAAGACAACTGCCCGAATTGCCTGAGGGGACTGCGGGCGGCGTAGAGAAGAGGCTCGCCAATCTCAGCGGGAGATACTCTCACCCACTGTCTTGCGGTCTCCCCTCTCCATTGCGGAGAGGTCGATTAAATTTCGCGCGCGAGGTTGCGCGAAGTAGGTTGCGGCTGAGTGCCGTAGAAGGAGGCCCTTCCTCCTCCGGAGTCGAAGATTCGCCGTGGCGAAAGAGGGGAAGGGGTGGGGGGCGGATGCCAGCGACGAGCGGTCCATGGAAAGAACTCCTCGCTGTATCGCGGACCGAATGCACTTGTGGTTGAGTAGAGAAAACTGTAAGCTGGGAATACCAAGGAGGCCTTGCTGTGGCCGTTCGAATCGAAACCCCGTTTCCATCTGTGCATACCGTTGCCAAGACCGTGGGAGTCTCGGCGGAGCGTGTGAAGGAGATCGAGCGGTTGCTGGAAGCGCGCCCCAAGGCGGCACGGCCCAGTGGTGTTTCAAATCGTCGGTCCGGCAACAGGCGGAGGAGCGCACGGCCGCGAAGCGGCCGGCGCAGTTAGTGCTTGCCCCGCACGAGAGTCAGTCTTTTTCTCAATATCCCCTACGATACATCCTTTCGGGATTTATACCTCGCTTACATTGCTGGTGTTAGTTCCTTCGGCCTGGTTCCCCGCGCCACACTGGAAATCCCGGGCGGGGAGAGGCGGCTGGACCGGATTTTTTCCCTGATCCGGAGTTGCGCGTATTCCTTGCACGACCTTTCCCGAGTGGAGCTTGACCAACACCCGCCCAAAACACCCCGCTTCAACATGCCATTCGAGCTCGGACTGGCGGTCTCCTGGCAAAAGCTTAAGCGGGCAGGCCACACGTGGTTCGTCTTCGAAGCGATCACGAGGCGGGCGGAGAAATCCCTGAGCGACCTTAGCGGCACGGATGTCTACATCCACAACGGTAACCCGCGCGGTGTTTTCACACAACTTTCGAACGCCTTCGTCCGGCTAAAATCTCAGCCCACGACACAGGATATGGAAAAAATCTATTTCCGGCTGCGCGATCTCTTGCCCCAATTGCAGAAGCAGACCGGGGCAGCCTCGCCGTTCGAGGCTCGGATATTTCAAGACTTGGTGGTTGCCGCCCGCAAGCTGACGCAGCGGTAAGGGTGCCGGCTTAAAGTGTCTGCGAATCGATGCTCTGCGCGACCCCCTAGCCACCTTGGGGCTTCGGAGAGCTTTTCTGCGTGTCGATGCGGCCGGAAGATGCGTCGTGGCTGGAAAGGAAGATCCGCAGAGTGTCTGGGAATCGACACTCGGCGCTACCAGCTCACCTCATTCCTCAAAGAACTGAAGATTGATTCTGCCGCCCAGAGCCTGGCCTTCGCGGATCTTGAGCGGACGGAGACGGCCGTGATCCCCAATGTTCTGCTGACCATGGCCGACCTTCGCCAGCACTGGCCCATTCAATTCCCTGAGAAATCTCCGGTGTAGTTAGTACCCCGCAAGTAGACGGGTGTCGACGGCACAGGAAAGAACGGCATAACTCACCTGGATCAGCGGTGTCGTATATGTAAAACAAATTATGTCATGCTTACTTTTTGACCTATTTAAGCGACAATCTACGGGCGCTGGCCCCTCATGTTGCATAAATCAGTCACGACGATTTTTCTGCGCCTCCGTGGTGTGTCTGGGTTGCGGCGCGGCCGCGCGCAGGAGTGTAGGGTAGGCGAAGGGTGGGTTGGCAGAACTTTGTCTTACCGGCTGTCCAAACTTCCCGCCTGTGGCGTTGCCTGATGCACGGCGGACGATTCCCAGTTTTCTGGAACCGGCGTCCAGGTACGCGAAAGGAAATCCATGCTGCTGAGGCCAATCAGAATCGCCAGCCAGAGGAGCGCGGACAGCCAGACCACGCGATTGAGCGGCGTGCTCCAGCGCAGGTGCATGAAAAACAGGATGACCAGCGTAGCCTTGAGGCAGGCGATGACGAGGGCAACGACGGTATTCCAGGGGCCAAGGTCCACGAAGGCGACGCCCGTGGTGAGGCCGGTCAGCAACAGGAGTGAGCCGAATACCACGAAGTAAACATTCTTCGAAATGACGTGGCCGGACATTTAGTATCGCCCTCCAATCAAATACAAAAGCGGGAAGAGAAAGATCCAGATGATATCGACGAAGTGCCAGTAGAGGCCGATGCCTTCAATCATGTTGAAGCGATCCGGCCCGTATTCCCCCCTTGCCGCATGGACCACCAGCACGGCGAGAATTCCCATTCCCACAATCATGTGCAGCGCATGCACGCCGGTCATGGTGAAGTAAAAAAAGAAAAACAACTCCACGTGCCTGGCACCCTGCATGCTCATCAGGGGAAACTCGTGCGTAAAGTTCAGCCCCGGAACCAAGCCTTCAATCCAGTCTTGCCGCCATTCAAAATTGAGTTTGACGCCGACAAAAATGAGGCCGAGGATCATGGTCAAAATCAGGCATGCGACCAGCACATTCTTTTTCCCCATTTGTGCGGCGCGCACGCCCATTGCCATGGTGAGGGAACTGCCAATCAGGACGGCGGTGTTGAGGGCGCCAATCTTAACGTTCAGCAGGTGGCTTCCCACCTCAAATTCGGGCAGATAGAAGTGGCGGTAGATCGTGTAAGCGGCGAACAGCCCGCCGAAGAACATGACTTCCGTCGCGAGGAACACCCACATGCCCAGGCTGGCAGATTCCTGCTGTTGCTGAAGGTCCTCGAATTGATGCGCGAGCGCGCTGGGGGCATGAGTGTGTGACAACTTATTTCTCCTCCGCGTATGCGTAAGCTTCTTCTGTTACCACGGGGATCTCCGCAAAATTTTCCGTAGGCGGGGGCGAAGCAGTTTCCCACTCGAGGCCCTTGGCCTCCCACGGATTGGGGCCGGCGATGGGGCCGTATTTCAGTGACCAGAGGAGATAGACCAGCGGAATGGCATAACCCACCGCCAGGACGGAAGCTCCGGCGGACGACATCACATTCAGCACCTGGAATTCCGGCGAATAGATGGCAATGCGGCGGGGCATTCCCAGGTATCCGAGCATGTATTGCGGAAAGAACGTCAGGTTGAAACCTACGAAGATAATGGCCGCGGCCAAACGCGCCCATCCGTCGGGATAAAGCCTGCCGGTCATCTTGGGCCACCAGAAGTGAAGCGCTCCGAGGTAACCCATCATCGCGCCGCCGACCATGATGTAGTGGAAGTGGCCGACCACGAAGTAGGTGTCGTGAACGTGGGAATCGACGGCGAGCGTGGCGAGGAACAGGCCCGTCAGGCCGCCCATGGTGAACAGACCGATAAAGCCGATGGCATAAAGCATCGGCGCCTGGTAGGAGACTGAGCCCTTGTAGAGCGTTGCCGTCCAGTTGAAGACCTTGACGGCGGAGGGTATGGCCACCATGAAACTCAAGGCCGAGAAAACAATGCCGGCGTAGATGGATTGGCCGCTGACGAACATGTGGTGGCCCCAGACGACGAAGGAAATCACCGCGATCGCGAGGCTCGAGAAGGCCACAAAGCTGTAGCCGAAAATGCGCTTTCGCGAGAAGCAGGCGATCAATTCGCTGACCACGCCCATCGAGGGCAGGATCATGATGTAAACGGCGGGATGGGAGTAGAACCAGAACAAGTGCTGGAAGAGAATCGGGTCGCCCCCCACCGCGGGGTCGAAAATTCCAACATGAAAAACCCGCTCGAGCGCCACCAAGGCCAGCGTCACGGCAATAATCGGGGTTCCAAGAATTTGAATCAGGCTGGTGGCATACATGGCCCAGAGGAAGAGCGGCATGCGGAACCAGGTCATTCCCGGGGCGCGCATCTTGTGGATGGTGACGATGAAGTTCAGGCCCGTCAGGATGGAGGAGAAGCCGGCAATGAATACACCCAGCGCGGCGGAAAGGACGTTGGAATTGAGATAGGTCGTGCTGAGCGGCGTGTAGAACGTCCAGCCCGTATCCACCCCGCCCCAGATCACCGCGTAGAGGGTGAAGGCCCCGCCAATGATGTAAATGTACCAGCTCAGCAGGTTGATCCGCGGGAAGGCCAGATCGCGCGCGCCGACCATCATGGGGACCAGGAAGTTCCCAAACACCGCAGGGATGGAGGGAATCAGAAAGAAGAACACCATGATGATGCCGTGCATGCTGAAGAGCTTGTTGTAGGCGCCAGGCTCAAAAATGGCTCCGTTGGGCTCAATCAGGTGAACGCGCATCAGCACGGCTGCGATCCCGCCCAGCAGGAAGAACCCGCTGACCGAGAGCAAATAGAGAATCGCGATGCGCTTATGGTCTGTGGTCAGCAGCCATGACTTGATGCCGTAATCGGCGTTCAAGTAGTTCTTGCGGGTTTCAGTCTCTGCCGCAGCGGTGGTCATTATTTCGACGCCTTCCCTTCTTGCGGGCCCAAAGACTTGATGTAGGCAATGAGTTGCAGCAATTGTTCTTCCGTCACCTGTCCTTTAAAAGTCGGCATAATCGGTTTATAGCCTTGGACGATTTTGGCCGCAGGGTAGAGGACGGATTCCCGCACATAGGCCTCGTCCGCCACCACTGTAGTTCCGTCGTTGAGTTTCACCTGCTGGCCAAAAATACCGGCCAGGGAGGGGGCCTTGCCGGTTCCGTGGCAGGTGATGCACGCAAGCTGCTCGTACAATTTGGATCCCGCCTCGGCCATGCTGGGGGCCCCATGAATTCCCCCGCTCAACCACTGTTCGTATTCGGCCGGCTCCATCACGATGACTTCACCCTTCATGAGGGAGTGATTGGTGCCGCAATACTGATCGCAAAACAGGTGGAACGTCCCGGTTTTGGTCGCCTGGAACCAGATCATCGTGTACATGCCGGGGACGACATCCTTCTTGATGCGGAATGCCGGCACGGAGAAATCGTGAATCACGTCCTCGGAAGTCATCGTCAGCTTGATGGGCTGGTTGACCGGGACGTGGAGCTGATTGATCTCCTCCACCCCCTCCGGATGTTGGAGCTTCCACATCCACTGCTTGCCCACCACGAAGATTTCCGTCGAGGCCTTGGGAGGACGCGCATTGCGAACGTAAAGGCCGGTTCCCCACAGAAAGATCAGAACGCAAATTCCGAGCGGGACAATGGTCCAGAAAATTTCCAGCGGCAGGTTCCCCTCGATGTCCGCCCCGCGTTCATGCTCGGAGCGGCGCCGGTAACGAATGGCAAAGTAGAAGATGGCGATAAAGATGAGCGCCGTAAAGAAAATGTCAACCGCGGAGAGGAAGTAAAAGAGATAGTCCACTCCCTGAGCGATGGTGGACGCCTGATCCGGTACGATATGGAACCCTTGCCACATTCTGTTCTGTCACCCTTGCTATTTTGGATGTCTGATTTCGCGCGGAAATGCCAATCCCGCCGCATTTCCTCCGGCAAAACCACCAACCTGTAATTCACTACGCCAAAACTCAATCCCGGAATTCAGGAATTAAGCCGCCGCCTGCCGCGCGAAAGCGAAATTATCAGCGTTCCGATGCAGAGCAGCGTGATTCCCCCCGCCAGTTTCAGGACTCGCGCAACGACGATTCCATACTTCCCCGTGTGCGGATCGTACTGGCAGCAGTAGAGCAAAACGGCATCCACGGGGCTGCCGATCTTCTCATCCGAAGCCTCCACCAGGGCGAGGCGAATGTCCCGGGGCGGATATTGAATCCCGTAAAAGTAGCGCGAAACTTTTCCCTGCGGCGTCAGCACGACAATTCCGGTCGCATGAGCGAATTGTTTTGTTTCCGGATCGTAGTTGTAATGAAATCCCACGGAATTCGCCAGGGTACGAATATCGGGGTCATCGCCCACCAGAAAATGCCAGCCATGCTTGGCGGCCGGCCGCCCATAAAGACCCACATAAACTGCCTTTTTGCCCAGGGCCATCGCGGGCGTTTCCGTGGGATCGATGCTCACCGTCACCACTTCGTACTGCTTGCCGATGTTGAAGTTCACATCGCGCAGCGCATTGAGCAGCCCGTTTTCCGCCATCGTGCAGAGCATCGGGCAGGTGTAGTAGACCAGCGACAGAATCACGGGCTTCTTGCCAAAAACGAGCCCAGGGTCACGGTCTGCCCGGTCTCATCCCGAAACTTCAAGTTCAGCGGAACCTGGTTGTTGAGGCGCTGATCGATGCCGACACCGCGCAACTGCGGGGGCGTTACCGCAGCGTTCTCCTGGGCGATTGCAGCCGTCGCCGAGGCCGAAAAATAAAACTGCGAATCCGGCCGCCATGGGCGCACGCTTCCCCAATCGATTCCTGAATACGGAAACCGAGGTGCGCCGATTTCGAATTGGAGCCGCTGCCTGCATGCTCTATTCCGTTAGCCTCCGGCCCCGGCGCAGTTGTCGCCAGGGGATGATTCACCATTGGCGGCGCGCATTGCGGTTTGGATGTGGAATTCATACCCGCTGACGTCCCTGGCCTCCGGCCATGCCTTTTTGTATGCGCACATTGATAACTTTCTGGCTGTCGGGATCTCTTCATGTGAAGTATCCTGCGAGGCAAGGTGAATGTCCTGGCCGTGAAATTCCGTCCCGTAAAAGTAGCTCGAAACCTTTCCGTCGGGGGGTTAGTAATCGATGATGCCCGTGGATGGGAAAACAGGTCAATGTCGGCCAGGACTATAGCGGAAATCCTGCACCCCATTCGGTCAGCGCGCGAATCGACGGCTTATCGACCGATGAGGAAGTGAGCCATCCCTGCCCGGCCAGCTCGGTCCTTCCACACAGATCACATAACATTCTGTGAACCATGGCCCATGCCGCATTTTTCCCGGGATCGAAACTTACGGTCACCACCAGGATTGATCTCTGAATGTTGTCCGTATTCTCCTTCAGGGCGTGGATCGAGGCCGTATTCGCGTCAGCGTGCACATCGATCCGGCAGCTCGGAGACCAGCCAGAGGATAACACTGCCTCCCTTCGAAATAGGACCCCAGCGTCACGGTCTGGCCGGTTTCATCCTGAAATTCAGGTCGAGCGGGGCAAATCCTGATCGCCCAGGGCGCGGATGAATCCCGATGTCTCCTCCGGATCGCCCGGGGGTTGGGGGTGTGGTCTGGTGTTTGCGATCGCCGCACCCGTCATGGCCAGGAACATCATCTTCCCACCTGGAAGCGCAGCTTCTGGCGCGACGGCTTGTACCTCATCGCGCAGAACCGGAGCCCGCGGCCTCGACAGGCCTATCCTGGTTCACAATTCGCATCATGAATGTTTCCCCTCCGTTAACACTGGAATGGGAACCAAAACTTGACGAGTGCGCCGTGGACGCGGATTTCCCCGCGCTCCTGGCGGAAGCTGCCTTCCTGCTGGCTGACTTTTTCGAACGGGATAACCCTTTTGTAATAGCAATTCCATCGCACGATCCACCGGGATACGCACAATTCCGCTCTTTTGATCAACCCAGCCATATCCCGACAAAATCTTTTCCTGATCTTTGCGGTAATCCTTCAGGTCCTGGGGGGCCTTCGTTTGCAGACGCAGGCCTTGGGGCACTTCGCGAACATCTTCAAAGGGCGAGGCCGTTGGCCCCATGGGTGTAAGCTTTTCGAAGACGCGAAACACCTCAGCGCTGATCAGCACTCCCGCCAGGACCATGGCGACGACTCCCATGGCCAGCACGAAGAGCTGCTTGACGTTGACGCTGGAGTCTTCGTACTTGCGCCCGGCTGATTCTGGTCCCTTGAAATGTTCAGACATGGTGCTTCGTTTCCTTGGTTTTTCGCCTAACCTTGCTTGCTGCCGGAAAATCATCTTTCTAAGCTTCCGAGGGGTTCATCAGCGCCTTCAAGCGCGGATCGTTGAGGGGCAAAAACGGCCGCCCCTGGAGATTCGCCGCATAACGCCAGAACCACAATCCACCGATGGCAATCATGGCCAGTAAGTCCGTGGGGTGCAATACCGGCCCGCTGGCATCGAACGAGGGCATGATGAGCCAGTAAGTGTCCACCATGGTCATGAAGAAAAGGCCCGCCGCCAACAGGCTCATCATCTCGCCCCGCCGCTTCACAAACCGCAGCAGAAGCAGGAAGAACGGCACGGCGAAGTGGAAGACAATCAGGAGCGCGGCAACTTTCGTCCACCCGCCGAATGCCCGCGTCATGTACCAGGGAATTTCCTCGCGCAGATTGCCCGCCCAGATAATCAGGAATTGGGAGAACGAGAGATAAGCCCACAGCATGGTGAAAACCAGCAGCAAATTGCCGTAGTCGTTCAACAGCTTGGGAGTCACCAGGCCCTCCATCGATTTCTGATCGGAGAGCCGAACCACCGAGATGGTCAGCACTGACATCGCCGCGAGCAATTCACCCACCACGAAAATCAGGCCGAAAATGGTCGAGATCCAGTGCGGCTCGAGGGACATGATCCAATCCACGGAGGCAAACGTGGCCGTGAGACCCAGCAAGATCAGGCTTGGCGCGCTCAGATTCTTAATGCGCTGGGTCAGGCCCGGATCGCCGTTTTCATCTTGTTCGCGCACCACCGGTTGATCATATGGCCCGCCAGCATCCAAAATGCGAATACATCGCCGCGCGCGCGATAAAAAAGTGCACGTTCAAATAAGGCGCCTTGTATTGAAGGATCTCGTCGTGCGCCACCTTGCTGGGATCGGCCCAGCTATAGAGCAGCGGCAACCGGACCAGGACCGGAATCCCCAGCATGGCCATCAGCGGGAGGGTCTTGGTGGCGGATTCCAGCGGCGGCGCAGGGGAAAGCCCCAGGTGCCGCTGATGAGGTTATGGATCATGCGGATGGCCAGGCAACCCACCGGCAATCCCACCCAGAAAACGAAAGCGAACAAATACGACCGGGAGAACTGTCGGGGGTCGCGAAAGTACAGGTAGAGTAAGCAAGCCATCCCCGCCATGCCGACGACGCAGGCGCTGGAGGTTTGACAAGTCTGCTGGCCAATCAACGCGGCGGCAAAGCGCCGGGAAGCGGAGCAACCCGCTTTTAGTGGTGCACCCATGTGGAGTTGAACCACAAACCTTCTGATCCGTAGTCAGACGCTCTATCCAATTGAGCTATGGGTGCAACCGAAGAGCACTGGAAGCTACAAGTCCGAGCCGGGCCGCGCAAGTGGTATTTGCGCCTCTGTCGCCGCGATTGCGCGCCTTACTGCGCGGCGGCAACCGGCTTCAGCCGGATCGCTTTCAAGTTCAGCGGGTGCCAGCCGTCTTTGACCGGCCGGACGGCCAGGGTCACCTTGCCAGGCGCGGCGATCTCCAGCACGCCGAGCTTCGCGACCTTGAACTTGCCGTAGTCGCCGGTGGCGGGGGCAGCGCCGTTGGCTCGCTGCTGTCGCCGACGGAAACCTGAGCGAGGCGCTTTCGAGCGCGGCGATTTCGGCCGTGACCTCGAACCTGCCGGGCCGGGTGACCTTGAACTCCCAGTCGGCCCAATCGGCGGGATTGGTCCAGAAACCGAGGTTGTCGCGCTGGTCGCCGGTTTCGTATTTGATCTCGCTCGCCGTGCAGGCGGGCCTCGCTGGCGGGCAAAACGACCGAGCCGTCGTAGTCCTGCACAGGCCGGGCTGTTCGATTTCCAGCGCCCCTTGACCTGCAGCACGATGGTGGAGGACACCGGGTCGGGCGCGGCGGCGGGCACGGAGATGGTCAACCCTTCCGCGCTGCTCTGCATGGGCGAGCGCCTTCTTTGGCCGGATCAGCGAGCACGTAGGCCCGCTGGGCGGCGTTCTTGAGGCCGGGGACGAGCAGCTTGCCGTCCGCCGGCCAGTTGAAGACGTGCAGGTAAAGGATCGCGCCGTCGGGGGTAAGCTTCTTGGTGCAGCGGCCCCAGGGCAGGCGTTTGAAGGGGCTGGCGGTGGTGCCGTAAATGGCCTCGCCGTTCGCCTTCATCCATTGGCCGATCTCCTTGAGCCGCTCGACGGAAGGCGCCGGGATGAGGCCCTCGGAGGTGGGGCCGACGTTGAGCAGGTAATTGCCGCCCTTGCTGGCGATGTCCACCAGGTTGCGGATGAGCATGGCGGTGCTCTTCCAGTTGTGGTCGTAGCTCTTGTAGCCCCAGGTGTCGTTCATGGTCATGCAGGTCTCCCAATCGCGGCCCGGGGTAGCCGGTGGCGGGGACGAACTGCTCGGGGGTCTCGGTGTCGCCCTTGTAGCCGCCGCCGAGGCGGTTGTTGTGGATGATGCCGGGCTTCAGCTTGAGCAAGGGCAGCAGCTTCTCGGCGCGTTCCTTGTTCATGTCCGTCGGCGTGTCCCACCAGAGCACGGCGGGGAACTCGCCGTAGTGGGTGAGGATCTCCTTCACCTGCGGCACGGCGACCTTGTCGATGTATTCGTCCATGCTCCGCTCCTGGGCCGGGTCCCACTTGCCGCCGGCGGCGGCGCCGCCGTTGTTCCAGTCCTGCGCCTGGGAATAGTAGAAGCCGAGCTTGAGGCCGTATTTCCGGCAAGCGGCGGCCAGTTCCTTCAGCGGATCGCGCCCAAAGGGCGAGGCCTTGACGATGTTCCAGTCGGAGGCCTTCGAGTCGAACATGGCGAAGCCGTCGTGGTGCTTCGAGGTGATGACGATGTACTTCATGCCGGCCTCCTTGGCCGTGCGCACCCATTCGTCGGCGTTGAACTTCACCGGGTTGAACTCCTTGGCGAAGGCGCGGTATTCGGCGACGGGGATCTTGCCGCGGTTCATGATCCACTCGCCGATGCCCTTGACCTGCTTGCCCTTGTAGGTGCCGGCGGGGACGGAATAGACGCCCCAGTGAATGAACATGCCGAAGCGGGCCTCGCGCCACCATGCCATGCGGGCATCGCGCTGGGCGGGCGTCTCATCGGCATAGGGATCGGGCTTGACGATTTGCGGCGCGCCCTGGATGTCGAGCGCGACGACCGAGGCCGACTTGTCCGGAGCGGCAGCGGGCAGGCTGATCGTAACGCGAGTTGTTCGCGGCCGTGAACGGCAACGTTGCGCGCCCATCGAGCAGGAACGCCCGGACCGGCTTGTTGGCGAGTCCGGGTATCACGAGCTGCCCATTCGCGGGCCAGTCATAGACGAAGAAGTAGAGGCGCGTGCGCCGGCGCCGGATTTCCCGCGCAGGTCCTCGAAGGGCCAGGCGGCGTGTTGCCGGAAGCCGGTGACGGCGCTGGCCGCCGGCGAGCTTCTTCTGCGTGCAGCGGCCCCAGGCCAGCTTCTCAAACGGGCTGGCCTGAGTTCCGTAGATGGCCTCGCTGTTGACCTTCATCCATTTGCCGATGGCTTCCAGCCGCTCGATGCGAGGCGTCGGGGAACACGCCTTCGGAGGTGGGGCCGATGTTCAGCAGGTAATTGCCGCCCTTGCTGGCGCAGTCGATCAGGTTGCGGATCAGCGTGGTGGCTGACTTCCAATTCTGGTCGTTCTTGTTGTAGCCCCAGTGGTTGTTCATGGTCATGCACGATTCCCAATCCACGCCGGGGCCGAAGCCGGTCGGCGGGATTTCCTGCTCGGGCGTGCCGTAATCGCCGACGCGCTCGGCCCCCTTGTCCATGCCCGCCATGCCCGCGCGGGCCTTGCCGACGCGATTGTTGATGATGATGTTCGGCTGGAGGCTGCGCACGTAGTTGTAGAGGTCCACGCCGCGCTCGTGGGTCCAGGGCTTCTCCCATTCGCCGTCGAACCACAGGATGCCAATCGGCCCGTAGCGGGTGAGCAGTTCCTTGAGCTGGGCTTTCATGTAGGCGGTGTAGCGGTCCATGTCGGGCGTGCCGGTGGCCTTGTCATTCCAGGCACGGCGCGTGCCCCAATCCGGATGGTGCCAGTCCATGATCGAGTGGTAGAAGCAGAGCTTGATGCCCGCGGCGCGGCAGGCGTCGGCCAGCTCCTTGAGCGGGTCGCGCTGGAAGGGCGTGGACTTGATGCACCAGTCGGTCTGGTCCGAGCGGAACATGCCGAAGCCGTCGTGGTGCTTGGAGGTGATGACGATGTATTTCATCCCGGCGTCTTTGGCGAGGCGGACCCACTCCTTGGCGTCGAACTTCACGGGGTTGAACTGGCCCGCGAACTTCTCGTACTGGGAGACGGGCATCTTGGTTTCTTCGAGGAACCACTCGCCGTAGTTGGTCTTGCCGTCCCACTCGCCGGCGGGCACGGAATAGACGCCCCAATGAATGAACAGCCCGAACCGGGCGTCGCGGAACCAGGCCATGCGCTGGTCGCGCTCGGCGGCGGATTCGGCGGCCTGGGAAACGAAGGGCGCCAGCGACAGGGACAGACGCGGGCAGGAGGAGCGATGCTTTCATGAGCTTTGACAAATTCATAGCTGGTGTGAGGTTGAACCAATCAATGCCGGGGCATTGTATGGCCGAGAGCGCGGCGCTTGCCAAGCCTGAATAGGAAACCGGCACCAACTAATATTATGGGACGAGCTTGGGAAGGCTGGGTGCTCTGAACCAGCGGGGGCTGACACAGCCATATTGAGAATTGCCGGGCAAATCGCTGGAAATGCGCAATCAAACAACGCTTGTTGGTGGCTTGAGGGTCGCATGATGGTCGGTCGCATGATGGTCGCATGATGGTCGCATGTAGGTGGCTTGTGGGTCGCATGTGGGGTGGCTTGTGGGTGGCTCGCTCCTCCCATGTAAATGGCTTGTGGTTGGCTTGATGGTCGCATGCGGGTTGCTTTGGGTGGCTTGACCCTTCTTTCCCGGTCACGGGTCGGTTGCCGCGTTGTGCCAAGTCGGTCTCGGTGCCGTCGAGGCCGGCTTGCGTCGGAGTAATCGTTCCCTTACAAGGCCAACCCGTCGAGCCACATCGCTTATGAGAAACCTTGCAATTCCCACCCCATTCCGGGTGTATTGGGCACCGCGAACCGGCACGGTGGAGGCGTGGAGGGGGTCCGGTGGTGGTAGGGAGGGACTACGGTATCTAAGAAATGCCCTTCCCGGGTGCATACGGGGGAAAAAACAACACTCCTCACCCTATGTGTCAATCTGCAATCGTTACCCCCCAAAAACCCTCTGGCGCTCGACCCTGGGCAAAACTCGTGTGCGATTCCTGTCGCGGCCACGCCGCGACCGATTCGCCCAGACGAAAGCTCTGCTCTTGCACCGCTACCGCCAATTACCGCCCGGTGCAAACTCTCTCTTATTCTCAGCCGCCGCCAAGCCGGCGCTGGCGGGAGACGCGAGCCGTCAAGCGTTCCCAGTTCAGTTCCTCCGCAAGCCCGCACGCCCGGGTGGCGGGGGCGTGAAGGCCGCCCGGTTCTCCGCCCACCATTTCTCCCACTCCGCCGATGAGGCGCCGAGTTTCTGCCCGGTGAGCCGCCGGAGATTCAAACGCGCCATCCAACGGATGGCCTCATTCGGGTCCCGCAGCATGGAGACGATGCGGTCAATGGCCGCCTTGTCGCTACTGCAAGCCGCGGGGCACAAGACCCAAGATGCGCGACTGGGGCAGCGAGTTTGTCAGCAGCGGGGCGAGCTCGCTGGGGTCAAGGTTCTG
>CAVTDA010000153.1:0-12354 GCA_963733285.1 uncultured Acidobacteriota bacterium | reverse complement strand
TAAGTCGCAGGTTGGTAATCATGGTATTGATGTTGTCTTTCAACTCCGCTACTTCACCGCGAGCGTCTACCTGAATAGACCGCGTCAAGTCGCCTTTGGTTACCGCCGTCGCAACCTCCGCGATTGCCCGCACTTGGGTGGTTAGATTCGCCGCCAGCAAGTTGACGTTGCCAGTGAGATCCTTCCATGTGCCCGAGGCGCCGGGCACGTTTGCCTGGCCGCCCAATCGGCCCTCCACACCCACTTCGCGGGCCACGCTGGTCACTTGCTCGGCAAACGTCGCCAGCGTATCCGTCATGTTGTTAATGGTTTCCGCCAGCGCTGCCACCTCACCTTTGGCGCGGACGGTAAGCTTCTGTTTCAGCTCCCCGTTGGCGACGGCGGTTACCACTTTCACGATGCCGCGTACTTGCTCCGTAAGGTTCGCCGCCATCACATTGACGTTGTCGGTTAAATCCTTCCAAGTCCCAGCCACACCGGGGACCTTGGCTTGACCGCCCAGGTTGCCGTCCGTGCCGACCTCGCGCGCCACGCGAGTCACTTCTGCCGCAAAGGCGTTAAGCTGGTCAACCATGGTGTTGATCGTGTTTTTGAGCTCCAGGATTTCGCCCTTCACATCCACCGTGATTTTGCGGGAAAGGTCGCCGCGAGCCACCGCCGTGGTAACTTCGGCAATGTTGCGAACCTGGGTTGTAAGGTTGGCAGCGAGCAGGTTCACGTTATCGGTAAGATCCTTCCACGTGCCGGCCACTCCGGGCACCGCCGCCTGCCCTCCCAAGCGTCCGTCGGTTCCTACTTCGCGCGCCACGCGCGTCACTTCCGCCGCGAATGAGCGCAGTTGCTCCACCATTGTATTGAGGGTTTCTTTCAAGAGCAGGATTTCGCCGCGCGCGTCCGCTGTAATCTTTTTGGACAAGTCACCGTTGGCAATGGCGGTAGCCACATCGGCAATATTCCGCACCTGGGCCGTCAAATTGCTCGCCATGAAATTCACGTTGTCGGTTAGGTCTTTCCAAGTACCAGCTACGCCGGACACCACGGCCTGACCACCCAGCTTGCCTTCAGTTCCCACCTCACGCGCCACGCGCGTAACTTCCGAGGCGAAAGCATTCAACTGGTCCACCATCGTGTTGATGGTATTCTTCAACTCCAAGATTTCGCCTTTAACGTCGACCGTGATTTTCCGGGATAGGTCGCCGCGAGCCACTGCCGTGGTGACCTCGGCAATATTTCGAACCTGGCCGGTCAAGTTGCCGGCCATGGAGTTCACACTATCGGTTAAATCCTTCCACGTTCCTGCCACGCCCGGAACGTTTGCCTGACCGCCAAGCCGGCCTTCCGTTCCCACTTCACGCGCCACGCGGGTAACTTCTCCCGCGAACGCGTTCAACTGGTCGACCATCGTGTTCAGGGTTTCTTTAAGTTGCAGAATCTCGCCGCGCACGTCCACCGTGATTTTCCGGGAGAGGTCGCCGCTCGCGATGGCGGTCGCCACTTCCGCGATATTACGGACTTGGCCCGTCAGGTTGCCGGCCATGGAGTTGACGCTATCCGTCAAGTCTTTCCATGTTCCGGCCACGCCGGGCACAGCAGCCTGACCGCCAAGCTTGCCTTCCGTACCCACTTCGCGGGCCACGCGGGTTACTTCCGCGGCGAAGGCATTGAGCTGGTCGACCATCGTATTGAGCGTATCTTTGAGCTGCAGGATTTCACCCCGCACGTCCACCGTGATCTTTCGGGAAAGATCACCGCGTGCCACCGCGGTTGCGACTTCCGCGATGTTTCGAACCTGTCCGGTCAGGTTACTGGCCATGGAATTCACGCTGTCGGTCAAATCCTTCCATGTGCCCGCCACGCCGTGTACCTGCGCTTGACCGCCGAGTTTGCCCTCCGTCCCTACTTCCCGCGCCACGCGGGTAACTTCTGACGCGAAAGCATTCAACTGGTCCACCATGGTGTTGATAGTCTCTTTGAGTTGGAGAATTTCCCCGCTGACATCCACCGTAACCTTTTTGGAAAGGTCGCCGCTGGCGATGGCCGTGGATACTTCGGCGATGTTTCTCACCTGCGCGGTCAGGTTGTTCGCCATGGAATTCACGCTGTCGGTCAAATCCTTCCACGTTCCCGCCACTCCGCGGACGTTGGCCTGACCGCCCAATCGGCCCTCCGTGCCGACCTCGCGCGCCACGCGGGTGACTTCACCGGCGAACGCGTTTAACTGGTCCACCATGGTATTGATGGTCTCTTTGAGCTGGAGAATTTCGCCGCTAACGCTGACCGTAATCTTGCGGATAAGTCGCCACTGGCGATGGCCGTCGCCACTTCGGCGATGTTACGCACCTGAGCCGTGAGGTTGCTGGCCATGAAGTTCACGTTGTCCGTCAAGTCTTTCCACGTACCTGCCACACCGGGGACCTGAGCCTGGCCGCCCAGCTTTCCGTCGGTTCCCACTTCGCGCGCCACGCGAGTTACTTCCGAAGCAAACGCGTTGAGTTGGTCCACCATGGTGTTGATGGTGTTCTTGAGCTCAAGGATTTCACCACGCACGTCCACGGTGATCTTTCGGGACAAGTCGCCGCGCGCCACGGCGGTGGTGACATCGGCGATGTTGCGAACCTGTGCGGTCAGGTTGTTCGCCATGGAATTTACGCTGTCCGTCAAATCTTTCCAGGTTCCGGCTACGCCCGGCACTACTGCCTGGCCCCCCAAGCGCCCTTCCGTTCCCACTTCGCGTGCCACGCGGGTCACTTCCGAAGCGAACGAACGCAACTGGTCCACCATGGTGTTGAAGGCTTCTTTGAGCTGCTGAATCTCACCGCGCACGTCCACGGTGATCTTTTTGGATAGGTCGCCGCTGGCGACGGCGATGGTGACGTTGGCAATATTTCGCACCTGGGCGGTCAAATTGTCTCGCCAGAAGTTCACGTTTTCGGTGAGATCCTTCCAGACCCCGCTGACTTCGCGAACCTGTGCCTGACCTCCCAGCTTGCCATCGGTTCCCACCTCGCGCGCTACGCGGGTCACTTCCGAAGCGAACGCGTTCAATTGGTCCACCATCGTGTTGATGGTGTTCTTAAGTTCCAGAATCTCTCCCTTCACGTCTACTGTTATCTTGCGGGAAAGGTTCCGCGCGCAACGGCCGTAGTGACGTTAGCGATGTTGCGGACTTGCGCCGTCAGGCTTCCGCACATGGCGTTCACCGAGTCGGTAAGATCCTTCCAGGTTCCGGCCACGCCGGGCACCACCGCCTGGCCGCCCAAACGGCCTTCATTACCCACTTCGCGCGCCACGCGGGTCACTTCGCTAGCAAACGAGCGCAACTGATCGACCATCGTATTGATGGCCTCTTTGAGCTGCAGGATTTCGCCCCGCACATCCACGGTGATTTTCTTGGAGAAGCCCTCGCTGGCGACGGCGATGGTGACATCAGCGATATTGCGAACCTGCGCGGTGAGATTGTTCGCCATGGAGTTGACGCTGTCCGTGAGATCTTTCCAAACGCCGCTCACGCCCCGCACTTCCGCCTGTCCGCCCAGCTTCCCGTCAGTACCTACTTCGCGAGCCACGCGAGTGACTTCCGAAGTGAAGATCACGAGTTGTTGAATCATCGTGTTGACAATATTCGCAGACCGGAGGAACTCGCCCTTGAGGGGATGGCCATCGACTTCCAGCGGGACGGTTTGCAGCAGATCGCCCTGAGCCACTGCGGAAACTGCGCGCGTGACTTCGGTGGTGGGCCACAAAAGGTCATCGATCAAAACGTTGATCGAGCTTTCCATTTCTCCCCACTCGCCACCCAGGGGCTGAAACCGGGCACGTTGGCTGGTTTGGCCCTTCTTGCCTACGGCAAGTCCCACGCGCTTCAGCTCGGTGGCCATACGTTCATTCGCCATGACGATGTCATTGAAGGTGTCAGCGACTTTGCCGTCAATTCCCGTCAAATCGCCGGGCAGGCGAGCTGAAAAGTCTCCGTCGCGCACCTTTTGGAGGGCACTAAGCAATCGTTGCCTTGAGAGGGAGGCCAGTTCCACCCTGCCGTTGCCTTTGTGACCAATCAGCTCATGTTGCGTGCCCATATTTTCTCCTCTCATTGCCGCTTGCAGAACAATTATTGAGATCGACCCGCAAAACGATGCGACAGTACCCGGCACCCCTAAGCGGTAGACGGGTTTGTTCCGCGATGCTCAGTGCTGGAGTAATCAATTCGCCGCGCTTAAATTCGGTCAGATAAATAGCCGGGAGTCCAAGTCCCATTCAATCGGCCCAATTGGCGCATTGGGTCCAACAAACGCTTCGCGCACATCCGCAAGTCCATGTGCCTTAAGTGGATACCAGATTATTGGGCAATGCGGGATGGATTCAATACGGTAAAGACCTGACAGAACTTGGATGGCTGTGCAAATCTGGCTTGGCCATCACATTGTAGTAATTGTTGGGAAATCTTCCATTTACCAGCAAGGCCAGGTTTGGAATCTCGACTCTGCCCGGAAATTCCTGTTCAAAAATCCCGTCAGGCAAAAACCCTGGCAGTTGTGGGGGATTTGCCGTCTTGATCGGCGTAGATCTCTTCCCCATAATATTCCCCGGTCTGTGGATTCACTGCATGCCTAAACAAAAGCACATTCTCATTGTCGAGGATTCTGAAGATGAGCGAAACATGTTCGCATGTCATCTTTCCCAAATAGGGTACCACGTGACCTTGGCTGGAGACGGGAAGGAAGGTATCGAAAGAGCTTTTGAGATTCATCCGGACCTAATCCTAATGGACCTCTGGCTCCCGTCGATGGGCGGATGGGAAGCAACCAGGTACTTGAAGTCGAATGAACGAACCAGGGAGTGCCTCATTGTAGTGATCACGGGCCATACTGTATACCAACCGAGTACTCTTGAGTGCGACGGTTGGCTCACCAAGCCTTGTCCGTTTGATAGGCTGGATGCCGAAATCGAAAGGGTTTTGGAAAGCCGTGCTTAGAACTAGGATTTTCGCACTCGAGGGGTCAAGCCCTCCCACCGCATTACACCAACCCGTTACACGCACCCCATCAACATTTTCGAACATAGGTCGATTTCCGATTGATTTGTAGGGTAAACACCTTCTAGACCAATCTTCACTTGAATCCTACTGTGGTGACACATTGCAGGAGAAGGAAGCGTAAATTTGCAAAAGCGAATCTATGAGGAACGCTGGGTGTCCCGTGAGGGGATTGGGAGGAAGGAAAATGTATGCCCTTGTGGAATGCGTCACGATCGCGGCACTCACACTCTGCTTCGGTGCCGGCATCTTCCTCGTTATCGCCACGGCCATACTGCTACAGACTGCAATTGGAAGAATTGTGGTCAATCGATCGCTGCCCATCAGCCAGGCTTCTGTCGAGCGCGGACTCACTGATGATTCTATTGCGGTCCCCGGGCAACTTGCTCAATGAAGGATCTTGTTGGGAATTTATGGAGACGGGATGGACGTGATGATCGTTAACGATGAGATTTTGCCGGCTGGGTTTACTGCGGACGGAATCCGCTCGGTTGCCCCATCCGTTCAGCACAGCCAATCAATTTCTTGGGCGAGGAGCTTTAAGACGGCCATTCCTCCACTGGCAACCATGACGGCGTTGATTGCGATGGGCAGTCCTGCCCTCTTCGCCGGGCACCCACAGCCTGCGCGATGAGCGGCGATAGCCGAAGGCTCGGCAGACAGGTCGAATAATGAATACTGCATTGCAGGAATATTACCGGGAAGTGGAAGAGAAGGCCGAGAAGTTCGCAAAGGCGACGGAGATGCGCGAACGGGCTGAGCATCTACGGGCATTCAACCTTGGCCGCATAGCACAGCGAGCGGAACGCGTAAAGCTCGAGTCGTGGGTGCGGTTAAGCTGGCTTTTTGCGGGCTTGGCGATCGGGGTTGTTGTCGGCGGGGGTTATCGCTGCTCGTGGTATTCCGCTGGAGCCAAGAAATGTTTCGCCAAAACAGAGCAGGTTGCACGGGATGCGGGTAAGTCGGTGGCCCAATGGGTGCTTCGATAGCAGCCCTTTTAAATGGGTATTAAATGGCGAAAAGGTCCGCTTGATTGCTTAAACGACAGACCCGCTTGGAACGGGTTCGCAGAGCATATCCGGCGGAATCCCGAGCCCCAGTCCTGGATGGCAAGGCTCCGAAGATTGAAAAGATTGGAAAGATTGGAAAGCTCACCTATAACGAGTGTAGCGGCGACCCTATCTTTGTGGCCACCGCTACACTCCCGCCTCTTCTCGGAAAGCTTTTTGAACGAACCTGCAGGCTTCAAGCAAAATCCATCCTGCGGGAGGCTCTCCACGATGCAGATTGAATCCGGCCGGAAAGCTCCATTGGTTCGACAATTCCGGCGAGCTGGATCAGTTTCCCTTGAGTGGATTGGCGGCGTTTTAGGGCCGTAGGCCGGCAAAGGCAAGGGCGGCGGCTTGAAGGGTCGCGGCCACGTCGCCTTCGCTGTGGGCGGTGGAAATGAAGGCGGCCTCGAATTGTGAGGGCGGGAAGTAAACTCCTGAATCCAGGAGGGACCGGAAGAACACACCGTACGCCCCCTTATCCGCCTTGATTGCCGTGGCGTAATCCGTGACGTGGTCCGGCGTCAGAAATGCCGTAAACATGGAGCCAATCTGATTGACCGTGAGCGCGACATTGTGTCGCGCCGCCTCGGCATATAGCCCCGTGGCCAATTTCCCCGCCAGCAGGTTCAGCCGCTCATAAATTCCGGGGCGGCGAAGAATTTCCAGGGTCTTCAATCCAGCGGCGAGGGCCAGGGGATTGCCTGAAAGCGTCCCCGCCTGGTAGACAGGTCCGGCAGGGGCAATGAGGTCCATCAGGCGTGCCTTGCCGCCGTAGGCCCCCACCGGCAAGCCCCCGCCAATCACTTTTCCCAGCGTCGTCAGGTCCGGGTCAATCTTGTAGAGCTGCTGCGCTCCGCCATAAGCAACGCGAAAGCCCGTCATGACTTCATCAAAGATCAGGATGGTTCCCTGCTCCTGCGTCAAGGTCCTCAACTTCTGTAAGAATCCCGGGCGGGGCAGAATGCAACCCATGTTGCCGACGACGGGCTCAACGATCACCGCCGCCAATTCATCGCGATGAATCTGAAAAGCCTCTTCCAGCGCAGTGAAATCATTGAAGGGAATGGTGACGGTCAACTTGGCAAGAGCCTGAGGAACACCAGGGCTATCCGGCAATCCCAACGTGGCGACGCCCGAACCCGCTTTCACCAGAAGGCTGTCGCCGTGCCCGTGGTAGCAGCCTTCGAATTTTAGAATTTTGTCGCGGCTCGTTGCCGCTCGCGCCAAACGCAGGGCGGAAAGCGTCGCCTCGGTGCCGGAGTTCACCAGGCGCACGCGTTCAATGGAGGGATAGGCCTCGATGATGTGCTCCGCCATTTCCACTTCGCGCGGCGTGCATGCCCCAAAACTGGTCCCCGTTTCCGCCGCTCGCGCGATGGCTTCCACAACTTCCGGATGAGCGTGGCCGAGAATCAGGGGTCCCCAGGAGAGGACATAATCAAGGTAACTCCTGCCGTCCACATCGGTCATTGAGGAGCCCTTGCCGCTGGCCATGAACAAGGGTCCCGACCGACGGCTCGAAAGGCCCGAACGGGTGAGTTGACTCCACCCGGCATTAATTCACGGGCTCTGGAAAATAGTGCTTGTGATTTTGTGGGCATAAACCGATTTCCTGGTTGTCAGACGGAATGGGTTTAGCAGTGGGGCTTTCGTTCCATCTTTTAGACGGCATCTTCTTCGGAGGCGGGAGACAGGGTAAGCGCCTTGCGGAGTTTCGCCGCGGTCCTTTCCACCAATGCCCGGCCGAGCGCGCGCTTCAGCCGATTGAAAAGCCCGCCATAAGGCTGAACTCCTTCAATGAGGTCCTGCAGGATTTCCGCAAGTTTAGGGTTGTTCGCTCCGAACTCGATCATGCGCGTTGTCACGCCGGCGCCCAGAAATTCTCCATGGTAGAACAACCTTCCAATTCGGGCGCCCTGCGCCAGAGATTTTCCGAACTCCTTCCGCACCCGCTTAGGATAAGTTTGCGGAGCGCCATCCAGCAAGGCCTCCCCCAGGATTTCGCCGGAGCGCATGGCGTAGTAAATCCCCTCGCCGGTGACGGGGTCCACCAGACCGCCGGCATCGCCCGCCAGCGCCCATCCTGGTCCGGCCAATTCGAGTTTGCTCCAACTTCGCGTGGATAGCGATGGAAGCAAATGGGCGTAAACCCTCTCAGGGTCGGGTTCGTACCCCGATTTTAGCATGAACCCGTGCAGCCGGGCCTGCAACTCGGCCATCGTCCCATCGCTCAGCTTCCCGCCGATGCCAACCGAGACGTGGTTCGGCCGGGGAAACGCCCACGCGTACCGCTCAAATTTTTCGTAGAATTGCACCCGCAGCACCTCGCAGGGGACGTTCAGGTAATAGCCGAAGGTCATCATGAAATCGTCGGCCGTGAAGTCATGGGTCAGTTTCTGCCGCGAGCCGCGACCTCGCACCACCCGCCAGCACGATGAAATCCGCGCGATAGGTCTTCTCGCGCCCAACCAGTTCCCACGCTGAATCCGTGCGTCGCAGGTCCATAATCCTGTCGGACACAACTTCCGCACCAGCATCTTCCGCCCGGTTCAGCAACAAACGGTTAAATGTGGCGCGTGAATAAATCGCCAGTGGCGAGCGCAGATGGAATCGCATGACCGCGCCGGTGGCAGAGGTGAATTCGGCATCGTGGAGCAGCTTGGCTCCGCCGGCAACCTCGGCGAGGTACGGGTACCGACGCAGGACCTTATGGGTCAGACCGCCGCCGCAGGGCTTTTCCCAGCCAAGCTTCTCTTCAAAAACCACCACACGGTTCCCGCCGCCGCCCGGACTGGTGATTCCCCACCCCTGCGACAACTTCTCCGCCGTGGAGGAGCCTGCGGGCCCGCCTCCGATAATGGCTATGGTCTGTCCGGTCATTGGTGCAATTCTAACCCGAATTTCCCGCGTCAAGATGGGAACAATTGAAAATTAATATACACCCATTCCCACCCTTGCGCGCCAAGCCACAGACGGAGAAAATGGTGCATCGACGCAAAGGTGCTGATCGGAACCGAGCCGCCCGGGAAATCCATCTCGGAATTGGTCGGGAATTTCTGTAGAGTTCAGGCGTCCACCGTAAAATATGCTGATTCGTCCACGCCCGCCCTTTAACTTCGCCCAAACGCTGCGATTCATTTTGGCCCCTCCCCCGCTGATCAATGGGAGAGTCTTCGAACCACTGCTCGACTACTTCGTGGACGGCGAATACCGGCGCGTCCTCAAATTCAATGGAGGCCTGGTTCTTTTCGGCGTCCGCGAAGAAGGGTTCTTGAACGCACCTGCGCTTCGAGTTCGAATCCTGGCAGGCAAGGACGATGCGGCGGTGCGCAAGGCCGTTCGTGCCGAAGTGGTCCGCCAATTTTCGACCGATCTCGACCTCCAATTGTTTTATGCTCTGGCAAACACCGACCCCGTGCTTCGCCACCTGATTCGCCACTTTCGCGGGATGCGGATTCCCATCCACACACAGGCGTCTGAAGTCCTGATCTCCGCGATAATCGAGCAGCAAGTGAATTTATCCTTCGCGCACAAGGTTAAAAAGGCGGTCATCGAGAAATACGGTCGCGCGGTGGAGTTTGAAGGCAGGTCGTACAACTCGTTTCCCGACCCGCCAGTGCTGGCTGATACGACACCCGCCGACTTGTTGCCGCTGCAAGTCTCGGGCCCCAAGGCGCGTTACATTATCGAAATCTCGCGCCTTGTTACCGACGGGGTGCTAAATCTCGACGCATTAGCGTCGCTCGGGCCCGAAGCAGCGCAGGCAAAGCTCCTCGAATTGCTCGGGGTTGGCCACTGGACGGCGCAGTACATGGGGCTGCGCTCTCTCGGCCATCTGGATTGTCTTCCGGCCGCGGATGTGGGTTTGCAAAAGGTCATCCACCACTTTTATGGGCTTCGCAAGCGGCCAAATCCGGATCGCGTGCAGCGGATGGCGAAAGCCTGGAGTGGCTGGCGGAGTTACGCCACGTTTTACCTCTGGTTGACCTATTGGGAAAACGCCGATTGGAAGAACCGAGTGCGGGAGGAAATCCGGGAGCAAAGCGCGACGACCAGCCCTCGTGCGCGCGATGGTAAACGGGCGCCGCGAAGAAAGGCTCGGGAGAAATCATGAGCATTGACGACGTTTCACGCCGGGATTTCCTGGCGCAGCTCGCGGTAATTTCCCAATCTAACAAACTGCTGAACGGCGCCGCGCCTTCTACGCCTTCACATTTTGAGAACTCCTCGCTCCAGGGGCTCCTGGAGGGTTCTAACGAGTGCCTGTGGAGATGTCGAGTCAAAAGCTCGAGCCGGGAATTCCGTATCCTGCCGCCCGTTTTCAATATCGACGGTGAGCCCGTGGCACCCGTGCTGGATGTTGTCAGCCGAGTGGAGCCGCCGCGCCGGCTTGCGAGCGGAGTCACGGAGTATATTTATCGCGGAGCCTTGGCGCTTCACCCCGGCCTTGCTTTGACCATGCAATTCCGCGTGGGAGACGATAGTCCCATCGTGCGCTTTCGCTATACCCTTGAGAGCACGGGCCAACACAAACTGACCAAAATCCGGGGCGTAGACGACCTCTCCTATCTTGCTGTATCCTTTGAGGCCCTTCCCCAACTCACCGAGGTGCGCCTTTCCAATTTCGAGGAACTCTTCCACACCTATTGCCTGGAAGAAGTGGCGCTTGAACCCGTTGATTACGCGTCGGGCCTGCAACCAATGGGGCCAATCCTTGTGGGGTCGGACGGCCAGCACAGCGCTCTCGTCGCCTATGAGCATGGATCGCAAGTTCCTGAAGCGTTTCTCGAATTTCTCGTCGGCCACGATCGCGGCATCATATTGCACGGTAGTAGGGGCAACTACCTTTCCGACCAGGTCGTCTCCCCCGATCACCGTTATGAAACCGTGTGGTTGGAATTCGGCGCAATAAAGGGAAATCACGATCAACTGGCATCAGCCTTTCGCAGCTTTGCACAGAACGAGATGAGCCAAAGCCTTGCGAGTCGCAAGCCCTATATTTTCTACAACACCTGGAATTTTCAGGAACGAAATAGATGGTGGAACGGGAAGCCCTATACCAACTCAATGAATCCCGACCGGATTCTGCGGGAAATTGACGCGGCGCACCGGCTCGGCATTGAGGTCTACGTCCTCGACGCGGGGTGGTACGGGCTCACGGGAGATTGGAACGTCAACCTCGAACGCTTCCCGGACGGGCTTAAGGGGGTCAAAGACCGACTGGATCAATACGGAATGAAGTTGGGTCTGTGGTTTGGCGCCACCACGGCGGATACTCGCAGCGAAGCTTCCGCGCCCGGGCGCGACCGGGGCGACATCCAATCCCATCATCGTCTCGGGCATCCTGGAGTCCGGCTCGCAGGATGAGGTCATGACGGCCCTGATGGACCGCAACCCCGGCGACGAATCGCTGGCGTGGGCCATGACCGACAAGCTGGTGTCCGATGCCCAGGCGGTCTTCCGTCCGGTTTGGGAGCAACCGCGGCAACGACGGTTACGTCAGCTTTGAACTCGATCCGTTGCTGGAAGACATTCAACCGGCCCCGAAATCCATCCCCGAGCGCACGCGGCGATACGTCGAGCTGGGCAAGAAATGGTCGGCCGGGCACAAAAACCGGATGATCAAGGGCCCGGCGACTGCCGCGGGCCTGGCGGCGGTCGAGGAGCTTGCCGCGGCCGACGTCACGCTCAACGTCACGCTGATTTTCTCCGAGCGTCAGTACAAGATCGCCCGCGACAACGTCTGGCGCGGGCGCAGCGCCGCAAGTCGGGCCTGGCGGGATTTAAGAGCGTGTACAGCATCTTCGTCAGCCGGGTCGATGTGTACACCGAAAAGAACGTCCCCACGCTCTCGCCGGCGGCACAGGGACAGGTCGGCATCGTCAACGCCAAGCGGCTGTGGCAACTCAATCAGCAGTTTTGGAACGACAAGCATCTGCCGCTGCAGCAGGAGATCATCTTCGCCAGCACGGGAACCAAGAAGGCGAGCGACCCGCCGGACAAATACGTCGAAGTGCTGGCGGGGAGCGACATTCAAACCAATCCACCGGCGACCAACGACGCGGTGGAGAAGCTGCACAAGACCTATACCCGCACGGTGGATCGGATGCCGGCCAAGGCCATCCTGGAGGAGATCGCCGCCAAGGTGGATCAGCAGAAGATGGAGGACACGCTGATGTCGGAGGGCGCGGCGAAATTCGCCGATCCGCAACAAAGCGCTTCTGAAGCAGATCAGCAATACGTAAACGGTCAGTAGCGGCAATAAAAATA
>CAVTDA010000152.1:0-82320 GCA_963733285.1 uncultured Acidobacteriota bacterium | reverse complement strand
ATACACCGGAGTGGTACCTGGAGCGAATTGCGTGGATCAGGGCGGCGCAGCGGCCTATTTCGCTATCGACGGACATTATTGTGGGTTTTCCGGGCGAGACGGAGGACGATTTTATCCAGACCATGGATCTGCTTGCCGAGGTCGAGTACGATTGCGTCTTCGCCTTCAAGTACTCGGCACGGCCCAATACACCTTCGCTGATGATGATCGACACGGTGCCAGAACGAGGAAAAGGGCAAAACGGCTTCAAGTATTGCTTGAAAGGCAACGAGAGATCCAAAGGGCCAATTATTCCAAGCAGATCGGAGAGATTCTTGAGGTAATGGTCGAAGGGGTGATACGCGCAGCGGGGCCAGATTGCCGGCCGAAGCACACAGAATAAGCCGGTGAATGTGGCCTGGACATAGCCGATTGCCCCGGCACCTGGGAGCTACTTGCGCGTTCGCATCGTTCGGGCGTATCCGAATAGCCTGGTTGGCGAAGCGGTCTAACGGCATACCCCCAGGGAACGAAAAGTCAGGGGCTCGGGTAACTAGAGGCAGAACCAAGGGAGCGAGGGAGTTGGAGGCGGGAAGCCTGATCGTTAACTGGGCGCAGCGCGAGGGATCAGGAAAAAGAGGGAACGAATGGATATCGAGGTGCGAATTCGCGGTCTGATGATGGACCCTTCCACGAACATGCCGATTGTGGTGCTGAAGGATGTCGGTTCGGATGCGGTGATGCCTATTTGGGTGGGCATATTTGAGGCGAACGCGATTGCGCTGGAAATCGAGAAGATGACTGCGGCACCGGCCGATGACGCACGACCTGACCAGAAATCTCGTCCATCACTTGAATGGCGAGCTGGAAAAAGTTGTGATTACAGAACTTAAAGACGACACATTCTATGCGGTTTTGTGGCTGCGGCAAGGCGACGAGCAGGTCGCGGTCGATGCTCGGCCGTCGGATGCAATCGCGCTGGCTTTGCGCGCCGACTGCCCGATTTACGTGGCGGATAAGGTGATGGAGAGCGCCAAGTTGAATACGAGCGGCCCTCCCGAGGGCCCCACGGCAGAGCAGCTGCGCGGATGGCTTGAGGGGCTGAACGACGAAGACCTCGGCCGCTACAAGATGTGATCGACGTTACCCGCCGGCGCAACAGGCCATCAGATTTCTTCAGTGCGCAACACTGATCGCGACGGATCCCGTGGGTCGACGTTAACCATGACATTGCGGCCTTTAAAGCGCTGCCCAGCGATCGCCCTCGTCTTTGCTCTTGAACATGCGGCAATAATCGCCGGGCTGCAGCTCGGGATTGCGGTAAAAGTAGGTGAGTGTGGCGAGGTACCCAATCGTCTGCTCTCCGTGACCGGAATCCCCGGTCTGCTCGACGACAGTGACGAGATCAACCAAGGCGGAAACCGTTGGCCAATCGCGCCCGCGAATGCCTGCAAGCCTCTGGGACCACGACTTTCCGAAGCGAGCCAGCATGACCGCGACCACCATGGCTATGAGAACCAGCCCCTTCATGGCCACAAAGAACCAGCGAATATTCAAATCGTGTGTTGTTTCTTGCATGATGGAAGAGGTTATCACCGAACGAACCATAGCCCCGGGGTTTGAGAGCAGGGCAGAATCATATTTCGCAATGGCTCCTGATTTGATTGAGGGGAGTTAGCCTGTGACGAAAGTAAATAGGGGCGCGAGATATGTGGATAGCTTTAGTTAACAGAATATCTGTTATCAGACATTAGATATTCACAGATTAGTTCCGGATCTCCTCAGCGACAGCCCCTGAAATCAGCCTTTTGCTCCGCTGTGAGTGGCAGAATCGGCGCGCGCGGGTGCCCGCCATAGTAGCCGTTGAAGTCACACGCGTACTTGATACCGGCAAGGCCCAACCCGCCGACGATGCGATTGCCTGCGGCGAGAATGCGCTGCTGCTTTTCTTCGGCGAGCTAGCAGCAAGCTCGCGGAAGGGTTTAATGAAATAATGATTCCGGGCCAGCCCGAGCAGCGGGAACGGTTGCGCCGCGAACGGGACGGCATTACGGTGGATGACGAAACGTGGCGTCAAATCCGGGAAACGGGTGAGCGCTACGGTGTGAAATTATCCTAAGTTTCCAGGACAATTGTTGAAGCTACCCGGGGAATAATATGAGTCAGAAGAATGAATTGAATTTGACGCCTGACCGCAGGACATTTTTGAAGATAGCCGGGGCCAGCGCCGGCGCGGCGATGATGCCACGAACAACAGCTTTGGCGGCAGAAACAGGCTATCCCAACCTCGCCAATTGCGCGCCAGGCATGAGGCGCCGGGATCATCCCTCCCCTCAAGACCTATCGCATGATGGAGTGGGAGAGCCACACCCCTCCCGAGGAGCATTTCAATATTAATTTTGAGGCGGCTCTTAATGCGGCCAAAGATGCGGGCGCCGAGGCCATGATGTTTTACTCGCAAGACCATTGGGGCTACGCCCATTACTTTAGTGATGTCGCCGTTCGGCATCCCCATCTGATGATCGACAACCTGGGAACGGAAGTCTCGATTTCCAAAAAGCTCGGCATCGCCGCTGTCAGCTACTACAGTTTACAATTCAACACTCAAATCGTCTTCAGCCACCCCGACTGTGGTTGGACTAACGAGCAGGGAGAGCTTCAGCGCTGGGACGACCGCTGGTACATTGTCTGTCTGGACTCTCCTTACCGCCAGTATGTTCTGGGCATGATGAATGAAATCTTTTCGCGATACGAGATCGGTGAGCTCTTTCTGGATATCTTCGGAATTCAATTCGCCGCGTATCACTCCAGCGGCCGCAGTCCGTTTTGTTTCTGCAAGTACACGGAGGAAGCCTGGAACAAAGACCACCCTGGCGATCCCTATCGCGAAGGTTTCAAAACTCCCGGAAGGTTATGAGGCACGGTACCGCTGGCACGAGCGGCGGTCGATGACCGATATCCTGGATGAGATTATCGCCGACGGCGCGGAAATATCGTCCCGAACACCCTGATCTCCCTGAATGGCGGCCCTGAGTCATTCCCTGATGACATTATGCAGAAGGTCAGTTTCATCTATGCCGAGCCCATTACGACCACGACCGGAATCTCCATCGGCTCCATTCTGATGCGGGGTATGACCGTCCCTATTACCAGGCTGGGGTATTCAGCCAGTATGGGTATCTGGATATGTACCCCGGCTCAATTCCGAGGGTGGAGGCGGACGCGCTGATCGTGCAGAATGCGCGCACGTTCTTCGTGGGCAACGCGCCCGTGGTGAGCGATGTGGATGGCGAGGGATTTTCCAAGCGGTGGTTCACGTGGCGAAGGAAACGTGGGCGGACGTGCGCAATGTGGATTCACTGCTGGAAGGCATCCAGCCCGTCTCTGAGTACCGCGATGCTCTACAGTGTTTCGACCCGCGCGGCGCTGGATGCGGAAAATCGTCCGCTGGACTTTCGGCGTTCCACCGTGGGCGCGCTGGAGTCCCTGACCTATGCCGGGCGACCGGTGGAGAGTCTGGCGGAGTTTCGCCTGACGGCGGAGGAACTGGCGAAATTCGAGGCGCTGGTCTTGCCGGAAGTGGACGTTGCTCTCGGATGCGCAGGCCGAAATCATTCGCAACTGGGTCAAGAATGGCGGCACCCTGGTTGCCAGCCACTTGTGCGGGCTTTGGGATGAGAAAGGCCAGACGCGGTCCAATTTTGCCCTTGGCCGATGTTTTTGGTGTGGATTATGAAGCCGAGGAGCGCGATACGCCTACACGGCGGAGGGTTCGATGCGCCCTGGCAACTTCACCTCCATCTATCTGGAATCAAGCGGGAACCCCTTGGCCAAGCTCCTGTCGGTGAGCACGGTGGGATTGCCCGGGTCGTTTGTGAAACTGAAACGCACGACGGCCGAAGAAGTCATGCGCTACCGCCTGCCTTTCATGGTCGAGGATATTCCACACAACCATTGGTTCAACTGGGGCCCGCCACCGCCGGGAACCGAATCGGCAGGCACCGCAGTGGCTTATAATCGGTTCGGAAAAGGGCAATCGCTCTATATCGGCGTCCCTATTTTCTGGGCGGTGTAATCTCGGCTGCATTGGATTCGGAATTGGATTCCCGATTTCATGCGGCTATTGGTAAGGAATCCCATTGCGGAAATCCGGCCAGAGCCCTTCACCGAATATCTGCACGGAACATTTTTCTATGACAAAACACAGGAGCATGTCATGGTTCAGGTACTGAATACCGTGGAAACTGCGTTGGAAGGCGAATATCGAGGGTTTCCAGAAGTAAGTATTCGAGTCGACGCCAGCCGATTGCAGGTCATCGGTGCCCGAACTCTGTGGCCAAAGGAAGAGAATTTGGACAGTGCGCACACAACAGGGGCGCACGGAGGTGGTCCTGCAAAATCCTTCCCGCTACACGACACTTTTTCTGAAATTGGCGAGAACTTAGTGGATCGCGGGAGATAAAGGGCACTGACGCATTCGCGGGATCCGAGGCTCGAGTGGACGGGTTCAAAGTGAACCGTCAAGAGGGGTTGCACCAATGCCGTTCTATCAAATTTCCGACATTGAGCCGTTTGAGCTCCTTCCCGGACTTCGCATCCGCGCGCCGTTTGGGCAGAACTTGATGCTCTCCTATCTCGAATTTGACGCCGATGCCGTGGTTCCGTTCCATAGTCACCCCCACGAGCAGGGCGGCATTGTTTTGAAGGGAAAAGTGGAGCTCACCATTGGGGAAGATGCGAGAATCGTGGGCCCGGGATCGTTGTATCATCGTTCCACCCAACACGCCTCACCGCGCCGCGGCATTTGACGGGCCCGCGGTGGTTTTGGATGTTTTCAGCCCGGTTCGCGAAGATTACGCGGAGAAGTTCAACAAGTACATCCACCCGGAATCAAAAGACAAAAACTCGTGACTGCGCTCGGGCATACCCGTCAAAAGGAGAATGGCGATGAGATCTTTGGTTTTGGAGGATGTCGCGCGCTTCGTGGTTCGGGAGACTCCGGCTCCGGCGATGAAGGATCGCGACGTCGTGATTCGCATCGGCGCCGTGGGTATCTGCGGGACCGACCTGCACATTTTTAACGGCTTTGCGAACTACCATCGCGACAAGAATGGCTATCAGATTCCCTTGACGGTGTCGCCGCAGATTCTCGGGCACGAATTCTGCGGAGTGGTCGAGGCCGTGGGGAAGGGAGTGAAGAAATTCAAGCCCGGCGACCGCGTGATTGCCGACCAGGTATTGAACTGCCACAGCAAGAACCGTGCGCCGCTCTGTGAATTTTGTGAAACCGGCGATTCGCATCAATGCGCCCATCTGGATGAATTGGGCATTACCGGCTTGCCGGGCGCGTTTGCTGAGTTGCTGAGCATCCCGGAAGCGAATGTTTTGCGGTTGCCTCCGGAAGTCCCCTTCACCAAGGCTGCAATCATCGAACCGATGGCCTGCGTGCTTCACGCGAGCGACCGCATGGAGCGGAGTTGGAATCGCTATGACTTTGACGGCAAGTACCGGATCCGCAATATCTTGATTACGGGCGCCGGGCCGAGCGGGCTGTTGTTCATCCAATATCTCCGCAATGTGAAAAAGTTCGACGGCGAGATTTTTATTGCCGACATGCGCGCCAGCCGTTTATCGATGGCGGAACAAATGGGTGCGACCCCGCTCAACGTGAAAGTGATCGACGTTGCGGCTGAGATTCGCCAACGCACGAAAGGCGAGTTGATTCACTATTGGATTGACGCTTCGGGCGCGGGTCCAATCTTTGACCTTCCTCCCCTGATCTTGCGGCATCAGGCCACCTTCTTGTTCTACGGCTCGGGACATTCGGGAAGGGATGTCGGATGCCTCGTCCCGTTTCAGTTCATGGAGTCCAATATCGTGACCAGTTGCGGCGCTTCCGGGGGATTCGAGGCGGATGGAACTCCGGTCGTTTACCGGCGTTCGATGGAATACGTGCGAGACGGATTGATTAATACCGAGCCGCTCTTGACCCACCAATATGCCCATTTGGCGGATCTTCAAAAGGCCTTCGAAATTGATGCGCTGAGCGACGACTTCATCAAAGGCGCGTGGGTGAGTGCACCGGCGGCGTGACGTCAGCGCTGCCCTGTCGATTCGGACCACCTTCGTCTGCGCTGAATCGAAAATTGAAAATTCCCTGCAGCTACCCGAATCCCACCAGGAAGTTCACACTCCTCCATCCAACGGGCCCATCGGCACGCTGCATCCAACAACCCGGGAGTGAACGCAGCTCGATCAATTTGCATTTCGATTTGGGCTTATAATATGAAGAAGGACGCGAAATGCAGCAGGATGGCAGCCGGATTATCGGCGAGTTCAGATTTGGCGCCAATGGGTGGGGCAACGGCAGGAGGGGTACTCGATGATAGCGACTTGTATTTCCCGGCGAAAATTTCTGGGTGCTGCAGGGGCCACGGCGGGCCTCTGGATGGCGCGTCCCCTGATCCTCCTCTCCCAATCCCTTTCCACTGCCAAAGTCGCCATCGCTCAATGCCCCACCTACGGTTCGGCGCAGGTTGCCGGCGCTTTGGCAAAGATGTTTGACCAGCTTGGCGGTCTCGAGAGCCTGGTGCGCGGCAAGACTGTGGCCATCAAGTTGAACCTGACGGGCACGAGCGACAACCGACTGCATTACGCCCCGCCGGAGCTGACCCATTGGGTGCATCCCGACGTTGTTGCTGCGACCGTTCACCTGCTTTCCGAAGCGGGTGCTTACCGGATTCGCCTGCTGGAAAGCCTCACGGGAAACATGGATCCACTACAGGAATTCATGTTGGCCGCCAACTGGGAACCTCGAATGTTCACCAGCGCCGCCAAGCGAGTGGAATTCGAAAACACAAATTATCTGGGATATGGCAAGAAATACAGCCGCTTCATGGTTCCGGGCGGGGGCCTGATGTATAAGGGCTACGATCTGAATCACTCCTATCAGGATTGCGACGTTTTTGTCTCCGCTTGCAAAATTGAAGGAGCACGTCACGGCGGGCGTAACTCTATCCATGAAGAACTGCTTCGGCATGACGCCATGCACGATTTACGGTGATCGTGTTCCTGTTGACGAGCCGGGCTTACTCCCATGGGCGGACGGGGAATTTTTCACGAGGGCAAACGGGTCCCGCCATTGAGCGTACCACCGCCAGTTCCCAATCAACCCAAGGATCCGGGATCTCGCGTGCCCCGTGTGGTGGCGGATTTGGTGGCGGCGCGTCCCGTACACTTGGCGGTCATTGATGGCATTGAGTCCATTGCAGGCGGCGAGTTGCCGGGCTATCCAACTTCACGCCGTTGCAAGCCGGGTCTCCTTGTGGCGGGAACTAACTGCGTTTCCACCGATGCCGTGGCCACGGCGCTGATGGGCTTCGATCCCATGGCCGTCCGCGGCACGCCGCCGTTTGAAACCGCCGATAGCACGCTTCAACTTGCTGAGCACTTGGGCGTGGGCACGCGCGACCTGAACAGAATTGAAGTCATCGGGCCGCCGATCTCCAAGGTTCGCTTCGATTATCGCAATGTACCCATGCAGGGATAAAAGCCGGTTGTAAGACCTTCCGCCATGATTCTTCCTGCGCTCGTGCAGTCTGGGGACTGAACCGCGAGCAAGCCACTCAGACGCAAGCCAGGCCTTTTCTCTTTCACTTCTCTATCAGACCTTGACGATACCTGAACTCGACGTAGCCTGGGTTCGCCCTTTACTCCATGACTTGGATGTGGAGTTTCAACTCCCACCATCGCCGCTTGCGATGTGTCCGAATTTTCCGCTCCAACCCTTACGCATACGAGCGGCCACGAATACAACTCCTCACGATGCCGGGTTCACATAGTCGGGCAATTCGTCCCAGGTCGCGATTGGTTTTCAATAATTTTCTCGCCTTTTTGTGGATTTGAGCTCTTCACGCAAGTGTTGGGAGATGTTCTTGTGCCATACTTTCGATGATCTAACCATGCCGCCCACTGGCCGATGGGAGTTTTCGCGAAAGGGAGTTAAAACTTTGAACAGCCGGGAAAGAGTTAAGCGCGCCATCAATTTCAATTATCCCGATCGTGTTCCCATCTCTCATGCAGTGCTTCCCGCCGCGCAGATCAAATACGGCCAGGCGCTGGACGAAATCCTCACTGAATTTCGTGAAGACTTTGGTTGGGACTACATGCAGGGGCTCCCTCTGGAAGAGTTCCCCGCGGTCTACAAGCAGGGCCGCAACGTAGACGATTTCGGCACGGTCTGGTTCTCCGAGTGGATGGGCGTGTGCGGCATCCCCGTCGAATGGCCTATCCGTGATTTGGCCCACTATGACGAATACAACTGGCCGGAGGATTTTACCGCGGGGCCGCCCACCGGACGCCTCTACAGCGGCCACATGGCGGGATTCGACGATCGTTGGTATGCCCGCGGCGCGTGGATAACCTACTTTGAATTGCTCCAGCAATTGCGCGGAATGGAACAATTCATGGTCGACATCGCGACAGAGCCCAAGGGGTTCTATCGCCTGCTCGACGATCTGCTGGCTTTCCACTTGCGTTGGATTGAGAAGTGGACTCGCCTCGAGTATGACGGTTTGCATTTTGCCGACGATTGGGGTAGCCAGTCATCCCTGATTATCAAACCGGAAACCTGGCGCCGAATCTTCAAACCCCGGTACGCAGAGATGTTCAAACGTGTTCGCGAGAAGGGCATGGACGTTTGGTATCACTCGGATGGGCAGATTCGCGAGATCATGGGTGACCTCATCGAAATCGGCGCGCAGGTGATCAATTGCCAGGTGCCCGTGGTCGGACACGACTGGATTGCGCGAAATGCCCGCGGCCTCGTGGCCTTCCGTACGGACATCGACCGGCAGCGGATCATGCCTTTTGGTTCGACCTCCGAAGTCAAAGAGGAGGTCCAGCGCACCTTCGAAGCGTGCGGTTCATCCCAAGGCGGAATCGTGGCTTGTGGCGAAGTCGGGCCTGACCTTCCAATTGAAAATGTGCGAGCTATGTATGAGGCATTTCGCAAGTATGGGAACTATATTTGATCCCCGGTGTCGAAATCCATGGTGCACAGGCTTGGGGTCGCCTCCGCGCCCGGCTACCGCGGCAATTCCTCTTCTCCAGCGATTTCCAACTGCGTGCTGACTCCGCTTGTCGCCTCATCCGGTTGCCCCCCACCCACGTAGACCGTGTAGTCGCCCGTCTCGACGATGCGTTCGCCGCGGTCGTTCACCATGCTTAGGTCGCGAGGGGTGAGCGTGAAATTAACCCGACGTGTTTCTCCCGCCATCAAATGGATGTGAACGAAGCCTCGCAACGCGTGATCTGGAGCCCCGAGGCGTTCAGGGAATTCCAAATACAACTCCGGCACTTCGTCGCCGGCAATGCCGGATGAGCTACGGACATCCACCGAAACCGTTACGCTTTCTCCGGCTTGAATTATCGCGGGTGAAACATTCAATTTGCTGTATTTGAATTGGGAGTAGCTCAATCCGTACCCGAACCCATAAAGCGGTTTGCCTTTAAAGTAACGGTACGTGCGGTTTTGCATGGAGTAATCGTCAAAGGGCGGCAATTGACCAATCGACTTGTAAAACGTGACGGGCAGGCGTCCGCTGGGGTTGTTCAATCCCGCCAGAGTTTCCGCGATCGCCGTTCCGCCTGCTTCGCCCGGGTACCATGCTTCCAGGACCGCCGCTGCGTGCTCCTGCGCCCAATTCACGGCCACTGCGCTGCCGCTCATCAGGACGACCACCAACGGTTTTCCGGTTCCCGCAAGCGCTTCGAGCATTTGCTGTTGTGCTGCGGGCAGGTTGATGTCCGTTCTGTCGCCGCCATTAAATCCCGGCACCTGGATGCGCATCTCTTCGCCCTCGAGGTTGGGTGAGAGGCCGACAAAGGCCACCACCGCATCCGCCTGCTTTGCCGCTTTCATCGCTTCGTTGCGCAGCAAATCGACCGGCGGTTGCCAACTGAGCGTGACCGGGGCAGAGGCGAGAGGAGATTCGTGGATATACTCAAACTCGAACGCGTGAGGATCTAAGTCGGCGAAGCTCACCTGAAACGAGGTGGGCGCGTGTTCCTTGCCCTCCTCAGTCCAGTTGGTTGGAATCGGCAACACCGTGTCGAGAACGACGTGGCCGTCCAGGTGAATTCGAAAAGCCTCCTTGCCGCCGTTCGGATGAAATCCGGGTTTGGGAACGTTGAACGTGTAGTTGCCAATTCCGGGCGGAGTCAGGGTGCCCGTCCAGCGCACGGCAAAAGCCTGCTTTGGAACCTCCGGCGCCGGTGCGGCCGCGTACCAATCAAACTGGATCTGTGGGTCCACGCGCGTAAGCGCCGGCGCGCCGGAAAAATCGGTGTTGGCAAAGTATTCAGCTTTGAGTCCGGCGCTTGTCGCATCGTCGGACAAGTGAAAGACGCTCGAGGGCACCGGCACCGGCAACTCTTCCGCGTAGGACGATCCCTGGGCATATACGATTTTCGCCTTGCCGGCGAATACCGCGCGCATTCCCGCCAAAGCACAGACGGGGTGCAACGGCGTGCCGTTGTAATTTCCCTCCAGCGCCGCGAGTGACTCCGCGTTGGGTCCGACGACCGCCAGCGTCTTGATGCCAGCCGCCAACGGGAGGATCCCGTCCTGATTTTTCAATAGAACAATGGACTCTCGTGCCGCCTGCAATGCCAGTCGAGCGTGGTCTGGCGAGTTGACTTCAGAGAAGGGAATCTGGTTGAAGGCGACACTTGCGGGCGGATCGAACATGCCCATTTTGAATCGTGCCGTAAAAAGGCGCTTGAGAGATTTGTCGATCTCGGTCTCCTTGATGAGTCCGCCCTGCACCGCCTTCGCCAGGGTCACGTACTCTTTGCCGCAGTCGAGGTCCGTGCCGGCGAGCACCGCAGCGGCCGCGCCGTGCTCGTCGTCCAGGGTGTAATGGTGGCCGATGGTGATGTCGCCAATGGCGCCGCAATCCGAAACCACGTAGCCCGGGAATTTCCACGCGTCACGGAGGGTGTGCTGGAGCAGGAATGTGTTGGCCGATGCCGGAACGTAATCCACGGCGTTGTAGGCGGACATCACCGATTCTGCATGACCTTCCACCACGGTGGCGCGAAACGCGGGCAGATAGGTGTCCTCAAGATCGTGCGGCGACGGATTGACGTTGAACCCATGCCGCTCGGTTCGGGCCCGCTGTGAACGGCGTAATGCTTGGGGGTGGCAATCGCTTTGAAGTATTTCGGATCATCGCCCTGCAAGCCGGTGACATAGGCGACGCCCAACTTTCCCGTGAGGAATGGATCTTCACCATAAGTTTCCTGCCCGCGGCCCCAGCGCGGATCGCGGAAGATATTGATGTTGGGCGACCAGAAATCCATCCCAAAGAAGATGCTGTGATTCCCTTCGCGCTGCGCCTGGTTGTAACGGGCCCGGCCTTCGGTGGCTATTGTTTCGCCCATGGCGTGAATCAGATTGGCGTCCCACGTCGCCGCCATACCAATGGCCTGGGGAAACACGGTGGCATATCCCGAGCGCGATACTCCGTGCAGCGCCTCGCTCCACCAGTCATAGGAAGGAACGCCGAGCCGGGAAATTTCCGGCGCCGTGCGCTGCATTTGCCGCACCTTTTCATCAAGCCTCATCCGCGAAACGAGGTCGTCGACTCGCTTCTCGATGGGGAGCGATGGGTTGCGATAATCGGGGGTGGGGGTCTCGGCCTTTGTCTGCGCCCTTGCGGGCAGAATCAGTATGCCTGCAATGATTAAAGCAGAACTCATGCGCAAGACATATTTAGACCGTCGTCGAAGCACAACATTCATCGGAATGACTCCATCGAGAGATTTATGCGGAGAATAAGATAGCGCGGTGAAGTGGTTATCAAAAGAAGATTCTGAATTGGGGCAGGGAAGATTGACGTAATTGCAGGAGCGCTTGGAAGACCGGGGGAATGGGTTCTCAATCCCACCCGGTCTCCGGATCGGTCTGAAGCTAGGCCTGTTCGAGGATCGCGAAGTCTCCCGGATTCCATGCCAGGGCAAGGATATAGAACTTGGTCCCGATTTTTCGGATGGCCGCGTTGTGAATGTGGGTGAAGTTGGGCAACCCCAGGTCCTCCTTGATCATGATGCTGGAAATTAACCTGCCATGCTCGAGGACGTAGATGGGTGCGCCCTTCTTCTTGTCGGGGCCTTCGAGCGCCGGAACGACGCTGTACTTGTGATCGAGATAGTTAATGTCGCAGGGCAGCGAAGCGGAAGGCATGGGGCTCAGTGAAACAAAGTGACCGTAGCGCGTAAAGCGTTCCAAGCGGGAGTTGGGCCGGTCGGCGACGTCAAGCCGTTCTTCCCCCGGAACGCGCGTGATTCCGTGGCCAGTGTTGAATTGTCCGATGGCGTTGCCTTTTCCGCCCCAGGTAAGGTCATTCCACGCGGCCTCAAACTGCTTCTCCGTGGAGACCTTCGCGGTCAGCACATAGTCAAGATTGCTGTAGCCCGTCGTGATGTAATACAACCCTTCGAGATACTCCACCGCAGTTGGCACGAAATTCCCGCCGCCCAGGAAGTAATCATTTACGGGCTGCTGCTCAAATTTGTTGTCGGCAGTGGGCGCATCAAGTTTGTGGACCAGCTTGCCGTCGAGCGTGGTGGTATAGATTTTGCCTTCACTGTTGGCAGGAAACACCAGGTAACGGGTGCCATCCGTGCCGTACCAGATGTTGGTGTCGTGCAGGTTGGTCTTGCGCATCTCGTCCGGCGTTTCGACCATGGTGATGGTTTTGAAATCGCTGCTGACCTGGACGATGCCGGCGCCGGGAAGTGCGAAATAAGTTTCTTCCGTCCGGGGCGGCGATCGACAGCGAACCCGCCATGCGCGTCCACGAGGACTTTCTGGGCTTCGGGAGGAAGATGGTCGGAAGTATACAGGACTTTAAATTTCATCTCCCCCTGTCCGCTGACTCCGGGAACCTTTTGCGCCATGCCCCGGCTGCATCAAGGGATGCCTGGATCGCACGCCTGCCAAATCGTGGGCCGAGTGATGGTGCTGCCCGCGTGCAGGGAACTGATGTTTTGCGTCATTCCTGCCAAACCCATCAGGCCGTACATCATCCGTCTTCGCGAAAGGCTCATAACTTTTCTCCCCGAAGGCATTTTTTTAAATTCAAATTGCTGAGATGCGCCCCAACACTGAAGCGGGAATTCCGGAAGAATTTCCGCCGGATTGGTAACATACTCCGAACTCGTTTTTCGCGCAATGGCTTGTTGAGTGGTGGTCGGATGGTTGGGTCTGGCGCTGGCGGGTAGGTTCGGCAGTTGACAATGGGCGGCATTGGGATTAGAACTGCTAAGGGAGACAAAACATAATTTTTCGGTTGGCTATCGCCAAGGAGATCAGGCATGCCTGCGAGCGCATTGCAGTTTCGGCTTGACGAACTACAGATTCGGCAATTTGACGAGGAAGGGTACTTGGTTGTAGAGCGCCTCTTTACCGACGCCGAACTGCAACCGGTCATCGATGAAATCAGTGCCGATCTCGACAACCGCTGCCGGGAGGCCGTGGCCGCCGGGACACTTTCGCGCACATACGATGAATATGGCTTCGAGCACCGTCTGGCCAAAGTCAACGCCGAGAATGCCGACATCTCCAAGGCCATGTGGGATATGAAACTAGTTCTACCCAGTTTCTTCAATCTAATGACCAACCCGAAGCTTTTGGATGTTGCGGAGCAGTTCTGCGGTCCAGAGATTATCGCGTCCAGCGTCTACCGTCTTCGCCCCAAAGTCCCCAGCCATTCCTGGAGCCCCGTGCCCTGGCATCAGGATTCAGCATACTTCGAAGCCTATTGCGACCTTGGGCTTGTTATGACCGTCTGGGTGCCTTTGGTTGACGCCACCGAGGAGCGCGGCTGTTTATGGGTTGTGCCGCGCGCCCACAAAGGCGGACTGTTCTTCCATCGCCCCGACGATATGGGGCATTATCTCGTGATACCCGATGAGGAATTCCGCAGCCGGAATCCGATCCCAGTGCCTGTGCCCAAGGGCGGAGTTCTTTTGTTGACCAATCGCACGCCGCATGCCAGCTTTGAGAATAAGACGGACATTGTGCGCTGGAGCATGGATCTTCGCTACCAGAGTGCTGCGCTCCCGACCAACGCCAAGATCACTCGTCTCGCCGGCGAAGCCAAGACTTCAGGTACCGTCGGAGTGCCTGTTGCCTGCAATCCCCCCGAGCCCGACTTTCTCGTCCGCAGCCAACTCCGTCCCAATGAGGTCATGAAGACGCCGGAGGAGTTTGTTGCCCTGCGCAAGAATCATGTCTACCACCGCCACCGACCGCTGGGGATATTCCGTAGCCAAGCGCAGGACCCCCTTGGGAATCCCTACAAACCGGTGACGCCCACAAGCACTAGCCGTTGGGCCAAAGTTCTTTTGCCGCCGATTGAACTTACTTTGAAGTCGCCAAGGATTATTAAAGCGTGCCGGCTGGAGTCACAGCGGGCACAGCCTGAAAGCTCTCGCCGCGCGCGGATGGGTTCGTGGTCTTGGACTGAAGATAGGTCAGCGGGATGTCGTAAAGCAGCACTTTTGGCGAATGCCGCAGGCTGTCGTGGATAAAGCAGACGTGCGTACACCAGCACTGATCAGCAACGATCTTGGTCACATCCTCTTTGCGTTCCTGAGCCTCCCAAAACTTCCCGAAGTCGCAATCGTACTCGCGCAAGTTCGCAAGCTTTCCCCGTAATTCGCAGGAGCGAACGTTGCCGTTGAAATCAATCACGATCGAAGTCTCTCCCGCGGTGCAGGGCATGGGCCAGGCATGGGGCTCGGCAATGTTTTCGAGTTGAATTTTGTTATGCAGCGCCAGCGTGCCGTGGTAATAAACCTGGGCAATTTTTCGCGCCAGCCCTTTGCGGCGCCGCAACACCTGTTCGGAATAATAGTCGTACACAGCCTGGATATCCTTGTAGAGAGCGGCCAGCCGATGCGTGGGGATTTGCTTCAGGGAGGCGTCCTTGGCCGCGCCGCGGATGATATTGAAGTAGTGGCCGTCCACCGCGCAGTGGGCTTTGACGAACTCGGCAATGTCCATAACCTGATCGAAGTTTTCCGAGCAGATGACGGTATTAATGTTGACCCTTAGACAGGGGATACTTTTGCCGGCAGGGTTGAATGGCCTCGATAGTTTCCAGCGTTTTGGCAAAATTCCCCGGCACGGCGCGAATCGAATCCTGCATCTCGTGCAGGCCGTCCATGGCGATGTTGAGGTCGAGGCTGAGTTCGGGATTCTCCCCGCAGATGCGCGCCACCCATTCCGCCGTGCGCTCCGGCAGCAGGCCGTTGGTGGGAAGGTTGATCCAGCGAACGCCATTCTGCGTGTGAAAGAGATGAATGATGTCGGTGAGTTCGCGCCGCAACATCGGCTCGCCGCCCGAGAGCCACAGGTCGCTGAACCTCGGCATGCTTGTGGAAAGCTCGCGAATCTCGTCCCAGGTTAAGTCGCCGCGCTGATTCAACTCTTCCCAGTAGAAACAGGTCCGGCACTTGGCGTTGCACGCCGACGTTACAAAGAAGATCACCGTTCCCAGTTGCTTTTTCCGCCCCAGGAATGACAAATCTTCACCAGATCCGATTTGTAGCTTGTGGCCATATTGATTTGAAGCTTCGCCCGCGGTTGATTGTATCAGGAATGAGGCGTGGGGGTTAGTGGTTAGGAATTGGGGATTGGGGTGCAGCTTTCCCTCTCCTCATGCAAAACGCAGATTTTCACCCCACTTCAGCCTGCCCAAATCAATGTTGCAACCTCCCGTAGGAATTTATATCGTATTATGATATAATCTTTTCAGGGTTATTGCTGGCAATGTCCAGCGGGAGGTGGTGGAAGTGCTTTCAGAACAAGTCATAAGAATTATCGAGACCCACGCGGAGGAGCTTACGGTGGGCGTCGTGGAGAGGCTGCGTTCCAGTTCCCACACGCCGGCTTATCACACCGTGACCCCCGAGGAACTCCATCGTCGGCTGTTCGAGATTTACCACGATCTCGGCCACTGGCTGCTCGGGAATATGGAGCAGACGGTCCAAAGCCGATATGAAGTTGTGGGCAGGCAGCGCTGCAAAGAGGGCGTACCCTTGGGGCAGGTTCTCTGGGCTCAAGTGCTGATCAAGGAGCACCTGCGGGATGCGATTGCCGCCGCAATGTCGGCGGACTCAATCCTTGAACTTCACCGCGAGCGTGAGATTCTGCGCCTGATCGGGCGTTTTTTCGACCGCGCTCTGTGCTATACCGCCGAAGCCTATGAGCGGGAGGCGGCCCGGGAGGCGGCAGCGCGATCCCGGCAGGAGAAGGATCACGTTGGCACGTCGATTTACCGTCGCCTGGGCATCCACTGAGCGCCGGGTGTGCGCGCCGCGTAATCGCCGCCAGAAAAGTGCCAGGGCCACCATCGCGATTCTTGCTGCACGCTGTCAAAGAGCGAGCCTACGACAGCGATTCACCCTTCAATTCCTGCCAATTTCTATCCTTTAGGAAAATGCGCAGAGTTTCTCTTTGCGTCACCCTTCGACAAGAGGAAGTCTGTGCCACCTCCGCGTACTCATAGATAACCCCCTGCGGGCTGGAGCGTCTGGTCGAGCGTGCGGCGGGCATCCTGCTTGAACTGCTGTTGCAAGTAGGGGTGCGCCTCAAGGAATACTCGGAGATCTTTGTTCTTGTTCAGAAAATCCTTGTTGGTGGCGCGCGTTGGGTCCTCATTTAATCGATCTGCGATGAACTTATGAATCTGCAAGAACACTCGCAACTCCGCGTAGTCCGAGGCACTGGGATCGTCCGCCCCCGGGCGCGGCTCCACCGTCGCTAAAGCTGTTATCCGCTGCATGAAGTCGTTGGGATCGGCGCGGAATTGCGCCTGCACGTAGGGGTGCGCGTTCAGGAATTCCTCCAGTTCCTTATCGCCTTTCACAAATCGCTTATCGTTGGCGAGGGCAGGATTCTGTTGGAGCTTTCCCGCGACCCAGGGATGCATCGAAAGGAAAAGCTTGAACTTCTGCATCTCCTGGTAATTTACGGAATCGCTCGTCGACGCCCCGCCGCCACGCTGAGCGCGGGCCATCACTCCATTCGGATCAATCTTAAAATCGGATTGGATAAGCGGGTGAGCGGTCAGGAATTGGGGAAGCTCCGGACCAAGGCGCAGGAAGCCCGCGTCATTGGCGAGGGACGGTTTCTCGCGCAATTTGCCGGCAATCCAGGGATGGTTGGCGAGAAATTGTTGGAAACTTTGCATCTCCTGCCGGAAAGCTGGACTGTCCCAATCAATCCCTTGGGCGTACAGGTCCCGCGGTCCCACTAAGAGGAACAGGACGGCTAAGATAAGTACTGCCAACTTGGGAGTTATTCTGCGCATGATCTTGAGCCTCTTCGAACGGCGTGCGCCGGATTTTCCTTTGTGGAATTGGACTTCATGGACACCATACGACTGATCGCCGCCAAATGCAATCGCCAGGCGGCTCCACCCAAAAGCCGATCTCGCCGAGGCCTACGCCCCGCACCCGGCTCCCGGCTGGTCTTGCAGGCGCGGGATAATGCGGCAAATCGTGTCAAAAGTGATAGGTGAATTTTAGCCGGAAGGTTCTTCCATCCTGATAGATGACGTCCTCGAAATGCGCCACCGACGCCGGGTCGCCATAGATCTGGTTGAAAGCGTTATAGAGGCTGGCGGAAAATTCCCAGTGCTTCAAGGCATTGGGGGAATAAAGCGTGAAGTTGGGCACCACATACGCTCCCGTGGAATTGCCGGCAAGAGTCCGCCTTTTGCTGACGTACTGAAGCGCGCCGCTGGCGAAGACCTTTTTGTGCCATAGCGGAACACTCAGGTTCGCCTGTCCCAGCAGGGCGGGAGAATTGGTGACGGGAACGCCGGCCAGATCATGGGCATGCTCCACACTGAGGCTTACTCCCCCCTCGATGCCGGATTGGTCTTTGCTTCTTCAGGGTAATTTCCGTACCGTCAAGATCCACCCGATCGCTGTTCGTGTAGACGAGGTCGCCATTGGCAGGATCAAGCCCCGCCTGGATCACGCTGCGCACCGGGTAGTAGTAACCGGAAACGACGAGGTGAAAATCCTTTTGGAGCGATTGTTCCCAAACCAGTTCCGTGGTTTTTGCCGTCTCCGGTTTGAGGTTGACATTGCCTTCCTGGGAATCCGGGATGGCATAGTAGTTTTCGAACGCCGTGGGGGCGCGAAAAGACTGGCCATAGAGAAACTTGAAGGTGGTTTTCTCGAAGGGTTGGTAAATCAGGGCAAAACGCGGGTTCGTGGTGCTGCCGAAAGTGGAGTAATGATCGAAGCTGAGGCCGAAGTCGAACACCAGGCTCTTGTGAATCAGGATTTCGTCCTGAGCGTAGAGGCCCCACAAAGCCGACTTCTGGTGGCTGTCGAGATAAAGGTTATAGGGGCTCTGGTCGTAGTTCCACTGGTCCTGCTGAAAATTGTTGCGGTATTCCGACCCCACGATCAGCGTCTGGTGGTAAGGCAGCTTTTTGGAAACCGCGAACGAGGCACCTAGATCCTGCCCAACGTTGTAATCCTCGTTCAGGACGTGCGTCACATCGCCCTCCGGCGTTTGGCCGAATGGAAACACGCCGTGATAGCGGTCGCTATCGTAGTAAAGCCGCCCCTGGAAACCCCAATCGTCGCCGAAATGATGGTCATAGTTAAGCGCCAGAAAGCCCGGCGCAACTCCGAACCGCTCCTCCCCATCATTGAACAGGGTTCCATAGGAAGCCGTGGGGTCGTACTGTTGGGAAAAGTTGTATGCCCCTTCCAGGGAGAACTCGCGATAGGAAATTTTGGCGAAGGCCTGATCGGCCCTTTCAGAGTCGGCATTTTGCGCGATGCCGTTTTGGGTCAGCGGGGAGTCGAATTCCTGGAAGTAGAGATTGCCGGGCCCGTGGCTGTCGTAGTAGCTGCCGGAGAGAAGGACGTCCACGCCTTGACGGAACTGGTGGGCCAGGGTCACTCGCGACTTGTAGGCGTCATAACTCGCCATCTCGCCAGAGACGGTGAGGCTGGGAGCTGAGCTTGCCCGCACCGTGACGACGTTGATCACGCCCAACAACGCGCTGGCGATATAGGTGGTGGTGTTGGGGCCGCGGATGACCTCAATCCGGTCGATCAGATCGATATCGACAGGGAAGTCCTCGTCCAGCCCCACGCCGCCATCGATATTATCGTTCATGCGGTGGCCATCGAGCAGCAGCAGGACGCGGCTGTTGTAGTCGCCCGGCGGCCCGAATCCGCGCACCCCGAGGTAGCTGCCAGAGCGGTCGTTGGTGACATAATACCCCGGCACGTCGCGCAGAACGTCGGCCAGGGTGCGGTATCCGTAACGCCGGATTTCGTCCGCGGGAATGATCGTAATCGAGGCCGGGGTCTTCTCCACCTTTTGCTTGTAGCCCGAAGCCCCATAGACGGAGTTGACGTCGACCTTCATGAGGTCTTGCAGACTCATATCCATGAAGTCGGGCGGGCCTTGATCGGCGAACGACCCACCGCAGGCAATTCCCAGCAGGATGAAGAACGCCAGTCGGCGGGTTGGTTTCAGCATAATCAATATAGCTCAATGCCCGGGAATTGAGAGCGGGGCCACCGCGACTTGATCCCATCCTCCGGTCGGGGTTCCGCGCGCTGCAACCGGGAAAAGCTGCGGAATCCGCCGCACACGAAGTTCACCGCACTTCCGCCCATCACCTATATCGGCGGTCTTATGGCTTGACTTGAGGGGATGTGAGTAAGCTGCAACCTAGCCCTGTTAGGGGCGAAAGATCGTAGCCCATGGCGCAAGTCATGGGTGGTGAATGCAAGCAACATGCCGCCAAGCCCCGGAGGGGCGAAAGAAGATGTCGCATACCGCTACGAACCTTCTCACCAACCTGATTTTCAGTACCAAGGACCGTGCGCCACAGTGGGGTCGAAGTGGCCGGACGCGGATGCGTCGGGGGTGGTGTTCGATCTTTCTCCTTCGCCCCTGGAGGTCGAAGATCCGCCGTGGCGGAAGAAGGTGGCCGTCAGCCGACGGACGGATGAGGGGGGCTTGGGTGGCGCCCCGATGCATCGGGGCGCCACGCAAGCTTGCAATAGGAACCGCTTGGTGTATAGTTCATTCACTTCAACGGGTCGCATACATTGAAAAAACGATGTATGCCCCACCCGCGCGGAGGTCCACTCCGCCAGCCGGCTAGCGATCAAACAACTTGCGAGAGGAGCAGGACTAATGGTATGTCATTGAGTGTTGGCTAGCATGGCAGAAATCTTCTTAACTCCCACTGAGATTCGTCGCATTGTCTCCCGACACATCCCCGCTTTGGACGGACTCCGCGGGATCGCGATTCTCCTGGTGTTGGTTTGCCATATTGTCTGGATGCCGATTGCATTGAAAGGATTTCCCGGAAGGGTCATCGATCTGGCTGGCGCGGGTTGGGTAGGGGTGGAGCTTTTCTTTGTGCTATCGGGATTCTTAATCACAGGAATCCTTGTTGACAGCAAAACCGCTGAAAATTACCTTTCCTCTTTTTACCTCCGGCGCGCATTGCGGATATTGCCCCTTTATTACGGTACCGTGTTTGTGGCATTCATCCTGCTTCCTCTTCTAGGGCGATCAGGAGTTCCCTACCTGCCTCGGCATCTCAATCCGGATCAGATCTGGTATTGGTTTTATGCCGGAAATTGGGCATGGTTGTGGCATCACTCTTATCGGTACTTCGGACTTTACTGGTCACTTGCCGTTGAAGAGCAGTTCTATTTTGTTTGGCCGTGGGTGGTCTTGATGACGTCCCGGCACACCTTGGGCAAAGTTTGCTTTCTGTTGCTGATTTCGGCCCCCATCTTGCGAGCGTACCTTTTCATCCGAGGAACGCCTGCGGAATTCATCTATCCCACCACGTGGTCTTACGTTGACACCCTGGCTCTGGGTGCATTGGCCGCGTTGATTGTTCGCGATGAGCGATGGATCCAATTTTTTCTTCCGTACGTCAAAAGCGTCTTCTGGTTGGGCCTATTGGGGTTCATCCTGATTGGTTTCATTAACCGGAATTTCGACGCTTTTGGTGCAACGTTTATTTTTGGCGTGCTTCCAATTTCAATTTCGTTTCTCGCGCTCCTCCTCTGGGCGCTGGCCACAACCAGTTCATCTTCGCTGATTCAGAACGTTTTGAACATGGAATGGCTGCGGACTTATGGGAAGTATAGTTATGCAATCTACATCTTCCATGGGATGCTTATTCCATTCTATTACAACGATGTCATGGTTCCACTTGTTGGCAAGTTCTATGGCTCTCCACTGCACGCCCGGTTCCATCGGCACCGCGCCTTTGGTCTCGCCTTCATCGGAACTCTATTCGCGCTCAACCTTCTGGTAGATTGCCTGATCATGCTGGGAGTCGGAAAACTTTCCTGGTGGGCGTTTGAAGGGCCAATCAACAGACTCAAAGATCGATTCAAGGTCCGGTGGAAAAATCCAATTGCCCTAAAACCCCGACTAGACAGTGACCTGCCCCCCGAAAACAGTGCCAATGTAATGTAGAGTTCTCCGGGAAATACCAAGGAGGACGAAGCATGAAGTCGAGTCGACACTCTGAAGAACAGATCATAGCGGTGCTGAAGCAAGCGGAATCGGGGATGAAGACGGCGGAGGTTTGCTTTGAGCGCGCGCGCTCATCATAGTCGCCCTATGGAGGCCAGCCCATGCCCCAGCTCGGCCAGCATCTCGGCAAACCAGCGCGTGTAACCCGTACTCTCAATCCCCACCAGTGCCGGCTCCTTCAACCCTGCGTAAAAGCTCCTCGCCTCGTCGTCCTCGTGGTCCAGTTGCCGCTCCGTGACCTCTCCGGTTTCGGTGTCGACCATCGAAATCTGCTGCCTGCGCGTGTGAAAATCACAGCCTATAATCATCATTGTTCGGCTCCTCCTTCGGCTGAGAGTCCCTGGTTTTTCCAACTACTCCAGTCTACTCTCTCATCGAGGAGCCGACTTCCTTATGCCATCAGACATATAGATCAATGTCTGCGCCGCCCGGAATTCACGCTTCACACCATCATTTCCCTTTGCTGATTCCGCCGGATCATCCCCTGCCATGGAAAACGATTCAGTCTGCGGACGACGCATCCTTCAAGAATCAATCTGTGCGCCACGCCAGTTTGCAAGACTTAGCAGCGGGTGTATAGTTCTTTCGCGTCAACGGGTCGTGCAGATTGGAAAACGATCCCTGCGCCACCGGCGTGCTTATCTGCCATTAAAGGGGAACACATGCTTCCAGATCAGATGACGATAGCAACCTGGAGGGATTGAAGATGAGATCGGCAATGAACAAGACGCAAAGATCCGTAATTCTTGCCGCCGGGATAGTGGCAGTCGCATTGCTCGCGATAGTTGCTACCCCAAAATACCGGGCCGAGAGCGAGGAAAATACCCCCGCGCCATTGTGGCTTTCATGGAGCCCAGATCAAAGATCGGAGTATGTTTGGGGCTTCCTGTCAGGCTTTCGAGAAGGCAAGGATGTGGGATGCACATACTACGAGGACGCTATTAGCGAAAAAATTCCGCAGGAGCCGGTAAGCCTGGATAAACGCCCTCGAAAGAGATGCCTAGAAGGTACTCCTGACTTCACGGAACCATATTTCAGTTCCTATGTGGAGTCGATTACGAGGTATTACACCAAATATCCGAGAGACCGGCAGGCAGGGATGCCGCGACTGCTACTGGAAATGGCAATCGCACCGGGCGCTAGCATCGATCAAATACATACAAAGTTAACTCAAGGCCCAGATAAATAAGGGTTTCTGACGGGATACCCGGGGGACACCCGGGGACACCCGGGACGGACACCTCATTTCCTATTTTTCTTCATGACACCTTCACCTCCCGCCGATAAATTACATGATCCTAGGGACGCGGGGACCTACACCACGTTTCCCAGCTCTTCCTCCGTCGCCTGTGGCCGTCTCGTGACGCTGCTCCAGAAGGGCAAATCGGACATTTTGTCCGTTTCGTGCCCCCCCCACCGGACCTCGACTTAGGGGAACCTGGGGGCCCCCCCCACCGAAACTTGCTTAGCACGCCATAATCGGTCTAAGGCGGTCTATGATGACTTAGGTTTCTGGGGTACCCGCAATTTTACAATTCAAATTTTTGAAAATTTTTGTTTCGAATGTCTCGAAAATTTCGGGCCGATTTTCCGCGCGCATTTCCGCCGGGAATACCCTATGCCCGAGTATGCCGAGGCGATCAATTCATCTCCGTTCGCAGCCACGCGACCGTGCGGCGCAATCCTTCCTCGAAGGAAACGATGGGCTGGTAGTCGAGGGTGGCGCGCGCCAGGGAGATGTCGGCGGTGGAGTGCATCACGTCGCCCAGCCGCGGCGGACCATAGTTCGGTTTGACTTCGACTTCCATAATGCGATTGAGAAGTTGTATGGTTTGATTCAGTGTGGCGCCTACGCCCGTGCCCACATTGATGACTTTTCCCGCTGCCTCCGGCCTGACGCATGCGCGCAGCGTGGCATCCGCGATATTCGCCACGTAGACAAAATCGCGTGACTGCTCGCCGTTCCCAAAAATCGTCGGAGTTTTTCCGCTCAAATAGGCGGTGATGAATTTCGACATCACGCCGGTGTAGGGCGACTTGGGATTTTGCCGCGGTCCAAACACGTTGAAATAGCGGAGCGCCACAAAATCCAGGCCAAAGAGGCGGTTAAAAATCTTGCCATAATATTCTCCCGCCAGCTTGACGAGCGCGTAGGGCGAGAGGGGATCGGGCATCTGCGTCTCCACCCGGGGCAAGGTGGGATTATCGCCATAGGCCGCGCCGGTGGCTGCCATCACCATGCGCTTCACGCGCGCGTCACGTGCGGCCAGCAGAACCTGGAGAGTTCCGATGAGGTTGACTTCGGTGGTGGCCACGGGGTCTTCAACGGAGCGGACCACGGACGAAAGCGCCGCGAGGTGAATCACGTAATCGACCCCCTGAAAAACCTGCCGGAGCTTTTCGGGATCGCAGATGCTGCCCACCTGAAGATCAACCTTGTCGAGAACGGCGGAGAGATTTTCTTTGCGGCCGGTGGAAAGGTCATCGAGGATGCGAATGGACTCTCCTCGCCGGTCGAGTTCTTCCACGATGTGTGAACCGATGAATCCTGCTCCGCCAGTTACGAGATAAAGGGCCAAGCCAACCTCCCGAACGGAAATTAAAGTCGAGTTTCGATTCTGCTCAATGCGCGGCGAGGAATTTACACCCTATCATTTCCGAATGCAATTCTCTGCCGGTTCAGAGTGTTTCGCAGTCTGATGCACAGTAATTATCCTCCGGCAAAGGCGGAGGCTTTAACTTGGCCCCTCAAAGGGGCCAGACCTCATCCGACCTCGTCCCTCGGCCACCTCTCCCCTGGGAGAAGGAAAGGCATCTTTTGCGGCGCGACCTCTCGCGCGACAAGCAGGTTCCCTCTCCGCGGGGAGAGGGGGGGCCGCAGGCGGGGTGCCCCACGTTCTGCTGTTGTGGGGGTGAGGGGTCTCTTTCCCTTTCGGACCTCAACTCCCGCAACCGTCAAACTTCTACTGCCTCCCCGGCACACCGGGGTCTCCCCGTTGACTAGCATGATGTCCGCAACGTAGCGGTGTCAAGGATCGGCGGGTCATAGAATGCGATCGTCGCAGCCGGAAGAGATGATGTCCCAGAGATTCACCCCCGTTAATCGGTTTGCTTGCGAGCGGCGCACTCCTCTGAGCCAGCAGATTAAGAACGGCCTGCGCGCCATCGCGGGCGGAGTTAGGGCGGGCCAGGGAACGGGCATGTTCGCGAAGGGCATCGAGTTTGGACCGGTCGGCGAGGAGCGAATCGATGGTTGGCGCCAGGTCCTCGGGCTTCCTGATCCAGATCCCCCCTCCCCACTTTTCGATCCACCGGCAAGTGCGTTCCTCATTCCCAGGCAGAGGATTAAACGCCAGCATCGGCAGGCCGCAGGCAAATCCCTCGGTGAGGGTTCCTCCGCCCGGTTTGCTGACCATCAAATCCGAGGCCACCATCCACTCCTGAATGTTGTCCACCCATCCCAGGATGCGGACCTGCGGCAGGTGGCCAAAGACCTTTCGCAGGCGCTTTTCCACCCGGCGATTCCTGCCCGCGACCATGACCACTTCGACGGCGTGGGGAACTTTCAGGATTTCCTTCAGAATGAGTTCTGGGGCGCCAAATCCCTGGCTGCCGAAAAGAAGCAAAATCTGGACGGCATCTTCCTTGATCCCGAGTTTCTTGCGGGTCGGTTCGCGGAACGGCAGGCAAGCAAATGCCGGGTGAATGGGTTGGCCCGTGGTCATGACGCTTGCGGCGGGGGCGCCGGCGCTCACGAGTTCCGCCGCCAAATCCACGTGCGTGGTCAGGAAGAGGTCCACTTCCGGCTGGACCCAGGCCCGGTTGAAGTCCATCAGCTCGACTCCCACCAGCAGGAAGTTCGCCTTGCTCTCCCGTTTGTACAGGGCGGTGAGTTCGCACGTGCCGATTTCCGTGGCGATGACCACATCGGGAGCATATTCACGCAGAAAACGATACAGGGGTTGCGCGCCTCTCCTGTAAAGGCCTTGCGGGCCGGTGGATTGGGACTGATGCTGCTTGCTTTCAATCCATCGCCACAGGCTGGGCCAGAGGGTAAGGGGAATTACATAGGAATTGTAATAGGCGCGGAACCACCTCGTGCAATGCTGGAGAGCGTCCACCACCTCCGCATGCGCCGGAGGGATGGAATCAGCAAAGGCCCGCCTCAACGCCTCGGCAGCCCGCAAATGGGCCGCGCCGTGCGGCATGGTCAAGATCAAAATTTTCGGTTGTTGGGCCATGGGTTTTGCTGCCTCGGCCATGCGCCGCCGGGTGAGGGGTCCCGTTCAACGCCCCACTCTCCACTACTCAACCGCCTGCCATCCGTCGAACTCGGGCAGTGGATTCAATAGGTTCCATGGGGTTTTGAGATGGCTTCCAGCGAAAAGTCATACTCGATGGGCAGGCGGGCCTTGGCAGGATTGGTGAGGGAGTGCGGCCTATCGGTAAGGCTCCCCATGTTCGGCGAAGAGCCACGATTTGCGCTTTATCCCCAATGCTCTCAGGCCTTTTGCGCCCCCTGCTTTTTTTCGCTAAGGAATCCCGCTGGAACCGGGTCAGGTGCATGATAAGACGAGGGATTGTGCGTCTTGCGCCAATTGACCTGGGGCATCAAGGTATCTTCCCGCACGCCGTCGCGGTAGCGGACGACCACGTCCATCAGCGAATCGAGCAGAACGTCCGAGAGATTGTGCGGCACGAGACCTAACTCCACTAGCTTCGTGTGTTTGGCGTTGTAGTAGTGGGTCTCAAGCTCAACGCGGGGGTCAGGCAGGTGATTGATGGAGACGTTCAAACCCTTGCGGTTGCCAATCTGCTGCACGAGCTTCGCGAGGTCGCCGACGCTGAACTGCTCGGTGAACTGATTGAAAACACGGTACTCGCCCGGCGCAGGGGGATTCTGAATCGCGATTTCGATGCAGCGCAGGGTGTCGCGAATATCGAGGAAGCCGCGCGTCTGCCCGCCCTTGCCATAAACGGTCAGCGGGCGGCCCAGGGCAGCTTGCACTACGTAGCGGTTCAGCACCGTACCCCAGACGCCGTCGTAATCGAACCGCGTCGCGAGTCCGTCGTCCATCACGGTCTCATCGGTCTTCAGTCCATAGACAACTCCCTGGTTGAGGTCGGTCGAGCGCATACCCCAAATCTTGCAGGCAAACGTGATGTTGTGGGAGTCGTGAACCTTCGAGAGGTGATAAAACGAGCCGGGCTGCTTGGGGAAGGGAAGCAGATCTTTGCGGCCGTTGTGGTGAATCTCGATGAAGCCTTCTTCGATGTCGATGTTGGGCGTGCCGTATTCGCCCATCGTACCGAGCTTCACCAGATGCGCGTCCGGACAATGATCCTTCATGGCATAGAGCAGGTTCAGCGTGCCGATGACGTTGTTGGTCTGGGTGAGGACGGAGTGCTCGCGGTCGATCATGGAAAACGGAGCGCTGCGCTGCTCGCCAAAGTGGACGACGGCTTCGGGGCGGAAGCGCTCGAGAGCGCTCTCGAGAAAATCGTAGTCCTGCAAATCGCCGATGTAGGTTTCAAGGGTGCGGCCGGTCAGCTTCTTCCACAGGGCGACGCGGTCGGGCAGGGAGAGAATCGGCGTCAGGCTGTGGGTTCCACCCTCGTCGTCCCAGGCGCGGCGGGCGAGGTTATCGATGATGGCAACGTTGTGCCCCTGCTTCGACAGGTACATCGATTGCGGCCAACCGAGGTATCCATCGCCACCCACGACAAGAATATTCATTAGATTGCGGCTCCTTGATTCAAACTATTAATGCGGAAGTAGCCGGAAAGAACGGCCTCTGAAACTTTACCGCGTTCGCGGATTGCCCGCAACCGATTTGGTGAGGTTGGTATTGAGGTGAAAGGGTTTGAGGGGGTGGGCGAAAGTGCCGAAGAGAATTTGCATTGGAATTTATGGTTCGGTTCGAGGCTTTGGATGGTCTGGCGTCCTGCGCAGAGTGAGGCGGAGCGAGCGAAGCAATGCTCACTCGAAGTCAATCGGGGATCGCCGGCGGTAAGTGGCGGCAGACTCGTGCAGTCTGGTCGAAGCCGCGCCACGAATTCGCTCGGAATGCGCTGGCCGGCGGGCGACCTTTTTGCCCGTCAAAAATCCGTTTTTGCCATGTTCACTAACCGGCTTGTTTTCAGTATGTTCTCAGCTTTGCAAAGACAAAATTCCCGGTGCTCGCCTTTTGTTATCAATAACTTCTCAGCTTTGGGCGGAGCCCAAAAAATCAGGAACTCGCCTTTTGTTATCAATAGCTTTCAGATTTTGGACGACTCTGGAAAATCGGACAAAATGTCGTCGTAAAACCGCTTTTCTTCCCGCGGCGGCGCGTGGCGCCCAAATCTTTCGCGCGGAACCCATTATAGGCTACACCGGTATTAATGTCAAGAAGAAAATCGCCCGCGGGAGGCAGAACTTGATGGTGCGCTGATCGCTGATCGACGGTTTGGCGGCGTGAGACCGCCGCTCCAGTAATCAAAATGCCCTGCGATTACCGAATGGGTGAGAGGGGGGGAATCGGCGGGCGGCGGACTTTCTTCGAAAGCAGATGGCGCGGGACGGCTCGCGCCGCCACTCAATACAATCGGCTAAATGCGGTATGGGATATTTTTTGACTCCGCCGCCCCCTTAATCGATCCGCCCGCCCGGGCGGAATATATGCCTTGACACTTGAATTCTATATATGTAGAGTTGCGGCGTTTGGATTCGGTACCTGTCCTAGAAACAAGGAGGTATCCATGAAATCTATTTCAATGCTTTCATCTGTTGGTTATGTGATCCTGGGGCTCTTGGCAGCCTGCTCCAGCCCCTGGGTGGCGTGCGGTCAGGATTCCAAGGGGCGATCAGGCGATTGGGACGATCTCAAATCCCTGACGCCGGGGCGGGTTATTCGTGTCGTCACGAAAGATGTCAACTCCTACCAAGGCGAGTTCCGGTCGCTAAACGAGGACGGAATTACACTTCGGCAGAAAGCGGGTGAGCGGACGCTGGCGCGCAAGGACATCGTTCGCGTTTCCCTGAAGAGCGGGCAAAGCCATGCGGTGCGAAATACACTGATCGGTGCGGCGATTGGAGCAGGGGCCGGCCTAGGGATTGGCCTAGGCGCTGATAAAGTCATATGGGACCACACAAATTGTACCGAAGGCCCCGCCTTTAGCTGCGGTGGCCCCCCTAATCCGCACTGGGAGATTATCCTTACATCTGTAGGCGGCCTCGGCGGCGCGGCCATCGGTGGAGCAATACCGACGGGTGGATGGCATGACGTCTACCGTGCTCGCTGATGGGCTGCGCCCGGCGGCCCAAACTCCTGCTGTTTGGATTCTGCACGCACAATGGGACTTGCCGTTTGCCTGTTTTAGCCGTGGAGAATGCGGGCCGTCTCTGCGCCAGCCTCGCGAATGAATTTGCACGTGGCCGGTCATGAACGCATTTAATGCCCCCCTCACCCCAAACCCCTCTCCCCCAAGGGGGCGAGGGGAGCGTTGGATTGATTGTCCTTGATCGCCGCGGCGGATCTACGACCCCTCGAAGAGGGATAGGATTCGCGTAATCACGCCGCCGGCCCAAGAAACACGCGCGTTTGAAATCGGGGGGAAAAGCCGCCCCGATGAATCGGGGCGCTACACGGCTCGGGCATGGCCTAGATGGCCATGGCACGGGGGGCGTGTGAAAAGCCGCGGACCCGGGAAAGCAGGACCGCGCACCGATCGTCGTCAACGGATGCGCCTCTTGCCAAGGCATGGAATGCCAAAGTCGTCAGAGTAATGTTGCGGTGTTGTTATGGCCGAGGTGCGGGATTCACCGCATGAAAGCCGCTGCGCGGTGAAGGATCGTAAGAGTTATAGAAATGGCCCGAGCCGTCGGTGAAGTAATACGGGTCAATTCCCATCTTGATTTCAGACCGTGTGCCCGTGGTGGGGTCGTGTACGGTGATGTTTCCGTTGATGACCTGCTGATCGAATTCCTCCGTCTGCCGCAACGTGCGGTCCAGAGCCTCTCGTGCCGGTTGCGTGGCGGCCGCGGCGATCCGGCTTTCACGCGCGTTCCAGGCTGGTAAGAAGGAAAAGGAATTGCGCATCCGGTCCCAGACGGCAAGCCCCAGGGCGGCGTGGTCCTGGCGGGCGATGAAGCTGGCCTCATACAGAACATTCCAACCCACCGACATGGGCAATTTCACCGATTGCACAGAAACCATCACGCGGCCCACATAAGGCTGGCCGCTGCGCTGGCAGGTGAAGTGGGCAACGCGCGTTTCGGTGCTCCCCTGCGGAAGGCGGGAGGGTCCGGTGGGATTCGGCACCGATTCCGACTGGGTGAAGGAAGGATTCCCGCAGCCCAGGAGTTTCTGGAAGGCAAGGCTGTAAGAGTGCGCGTACTGCTCCGCCGTCTCCACGCGACGGACGATGATGACGGAGGTGCCGGGCGTGTAAATCCGCCCCTGTTTCCAGCCGGGAATGTCGGAGAACTCCTGAAGATGCCAATCGCCAAGCTGCACGAAGATGGTTCCATCGGCGGGCATCGCCTGGATGAAGGGAGCGATGGTGACGGGGCCGTACCGCACCAGCCGGCCACCGACCCTCCAGCCCTCAGGCGCCTGGTCCGTAAAGGCGTTCTCCGCCGGGTCCACATAGTCGACGTAGCGGATGGAATTCGGGGAATTGACGCCCGGAGAGACAGTGGACGAGGTTGGCGACGCTCCGGGACTACAGGAGAACAGTAGAGCAAACAGTCCGGCCACCAAGGCGCTACGCATTGTGGGTCACTCCTGCCGGGTGATTTAGGCCTTTCAAACTTTAACATGAATTTTGGCTGGAGAAGCAGCCGGGTGCGGTCAGATATTCGAGCATCTTCCGCGCGACTTCGGGAGGAATGGCGCAAAGTGAAGCAGGCACTGACGGTATGTTCAAAAGCCCAACCCGCGGCCGCGGCCGCGCAGTGGCTCCGGGTCAACCTCCGAGGCATACGGTCGAGGGAAATACGTTCTGTGCGTGTCGGCGCACCCGCGGACAACGCTCCCCTCACCCTGCGGCGCATGGCCGCAACCCTCTGCCCCCAGGGGGCGAGGGGAAATTGAAACCAAATTTTTTGCTTTTGCCCCGTCGCCCGTCCCCAGACAACTTAGTGCGGAACAGCCTTTACGTTGGTTGGAGGAGCTATCGACCCGGCCACGAAGGTTGTAACACTCTGCGCGGGCAAGGTGGCACTAAACGAATCACCAGAAACTGCGATGCTGGACTGAGCCGTGAGATTGGATGAAGCGGAAGTTAGCCAGGGGGTTACCGAAGTGGCGCTGAAGTTGTCCAGAGAGAAGCTCACCGTCGCATTGCTGCTGTTGTAGTTGGTGGCGACAATGGCGAAATTGCCGGTCCCGCTCGGATCTTTGTAGGCGGAAACGGTGACGCCGGTGGTGGGCACATGCGTCGCGTCGATGCGCACCCAGCCCGGACGGACGAACTTGGAATAATTGCCCATTACATAAGCGCGAGTAGCTACTGTTGGCGAACCGGAAGGGTTCATCAGACCCTGGTTGTCTTTCTGTGGAGTAATCAACCACCAATAAAGCCAAGCGTTGGCGTTATCAATGGCAAATCGGTGGTCAATGATAGCGGCCCACATCATGGCATCGGCTATTCCCGGACACCACGGCACTGTCCGCTCCTGTATCGGCGCACCCTGGAGCGTCCGGCCCAATACTATCACCCAGCGTGGAAACTTCTGTCTCCCAATATTTCTTGCCTTGTGATGCCCAAGGATTCGTAGCATTGCTCACGGTAGCAGGAGAGGTATAAGTCGCATCATAATCGTGCCAGTTGTTTCCCCCGACGTACTGGGCGCAGCTTGAGTCGTTCATGCACGTATTTCCAAGGGATGCCAAGTCATATTGACCGGGCGATTCCGGCATGAAGATTAAGGTTGTTAACCCGGAGGAAGCGAAGGTAGCTCCAACGTCCTCAACTAAGCTGGCGAGTTGAGAAGCGCTGTAGGTCGCACCATCATAGGATGGGCAGATGCTTGGTTCATTCTGTAAGGAGATTGCAAAAACATTTACGCCATCGTAGGTTTTGACGCTCTGCACGAAGTTGGATAAATATGTGGCGTATGCGCTGTAGTCAGTGGAGATTAGGGTGCCATTGCCGCTACCACCTGTACAAGATGTATCGCCGTTTGTCTTATACGACGCAGGGGGCGACCATGGCGAAGCATAAACTCGGCCACCCGCAGCATTCATCGCTTTTATATCGGCTGTGTAATTGCTGGCACAACTGGAGCTGATGCTGAAGCAGGTGCCAATGTCATCGTTGCCATCCGGAATCCCGATGCGTAGTATCGATAAACCAATTTGGCCAGCGCCAGTGCCAAAGAAGAAATTCTCATCGGCCGTTGACATGCTCCCGCCCTCCTGCTGAGCGTTGGCAGCGCCAAACCCGTCAATCGTCTGATGAGTGGTATTCCAGTCCACAGTCGCGCTCTGGGCGTGGGCGTATGAAGTCGTAATGAGAGCGAAAACCGCGATGTAGAGTAGTCTTCTCACTTCAAACCTCCAAGGGTTGGGTAATTTACTGGAGTACTACCGGCGGCGGAAATGCCACGTCGCGCCTGCGATAAGGGAAAGATGCGGAGTGGTCCCGCCGCCCGATTCGGGTGCTGCAAAACGGGCTCCTTTCTCCTTAGTTGCCAAATCTTCCCCCTCCGCCTCCGAAAATCTCCTGTTTCGCGCGAAGGGTCAACAGTCGCCCGGCAAGATGAACAAAAACAGCTCTTTCCTTCCAGCAGGCCTTATTTTGGCCCGAGAATTATCGAGGCGAATGTTGAGGAGTTATTGTCCAATTATTAACGTACACCTGACGGCCGCGGATTGCAATTGTCCGTTGGTATCTCCCGGCAGAGGTACTTGCCGATGCGATGGTCCACAAGACAGGTGCCCGACTCTTCCTCACAAATATCGGCAGGTTCGGGCGGGGGCTTAAACTTTATGCCAAGCGAAGCTCAGGGGTATTTCACACGGAGATCACAGAGGGAAAACCACAGAGGACGCAGAGGAGATCATGCTTTTTTCGTCCTCTCCGTGATCCGGTCTCTGCGCCATCCGGCGTACACGCCACCCGGGTAGTTTGGGTGGCGATGCCGGCGGTTGGGGTGTCAGACTCGTATATAAAGATGCCTTCGTAACGGGCGGAGTCGGCATTGACGAATGCTCACCGCAAGTCTCGCGCGGTATTTAATCTAGACGGAGACAGGAGTGGCGGCTAAAATACTCTGCCGAGCCCGGGCGGTCTAAAGGTCCGTCAACACACGTCGAACGTGGCACGCCACGAGTCACGGTAGGGCACCTCGTGTTGCTCGGAAAGAGTGTTACGGACCAAGGAGCGAGGAGGCTTCCTGCCGCAACCAACGAATTCCCCCCAAAAACTCAACGGTGGTCAGCAAAGGAGTGCGGCGCTCAGTGCCATGGCCGGCATCGCGGTCGTGGGGGCGCTCTGGTCTGCTTACCATGGGGTTTTCTTGTGGCTTCTCATCGCTGCGGCTGTCGTAGCGGTTATCGCAACGGTTTGGTTTCTTTACGATCCGATCTTCTTGTGGGCTTTGGTCGTTGCCGTCGGCCTGAGCCGGTTCAGCCGGGGATGGAAAGCTTGGGTGCTGACGATTGCGGTCCTGGCAGTGGGATTAGCGTTATCCCGACTCATGGACAGCGGTTGCTCTGTGTACTGGCGCGCCATTCTTGTTTACAGAAAGCTCCGAGGCGATCTTCCCTACCTTGATTGGACAGGTATCCCCCGCCTGGTTTTCGGGCTGGGTTGTAAGGTCAATGACCCGAATCCATGGCTCTATGGTCCAAAGCTGCTGGAGGAAAAAACTCAAGGACAGCAAAAGCTGCAACGGTTCCGGACGGAACTGGGATCTTTCTGGGTTCCGGCTCCCGGCCGGGGAACGATTAAGGGCGTGGTGTGGGAGAATGCCGCCCAGGATAATTATGAGTCCAGGGATGTGAAGCTGCATCCCGGCGACACGGTCATTGACTGCGGCGCCCACGTAGGAGTGTTTACAAGGTACGCTTTGCAACGCGGCGCGGCGCGGGTGGTGGCCTTTGAGCCTGATCCCGCGAACATCCTCTGCCTGGAGTCCAACCTTGCCCAGGAAATTGCCGAAGGTTGCGTCATCGTGGTGAAAGGGGGAGTCTGGAACAAGGAGACCCGCTTACCGCTGTTCATCAAGCAGCAAAACTCGCTTGCACCCAGCTTCGTCATCAAACCTCGGGCTGGGGCTGAGCTTGAGGGGACGCCCGTGTTCTCTCTGGACGGGATCGTCGATCAACTCAAACTCGTTCGAGTGGATTTCATCAAGATGGATATCGAGGGGGCCGAGCGTGAGGCGCTGGTCGGCGCCCGAGCAACGACGGCGAAATTCAAACCCCGTATGGCCGTTTCTGCCTACCATTTGCTGGACGACCCCAGGGTGATTCCTGCCATTGCCCTGGAGGCTCAACCCGCTTACCAGATCCACGCCAAGGACATCGAGATCCGGAACGGAAGAGTTATGCCCAAGGTTCTGTTTTTCCACTAGCCCTTCGTTGCATAGCCGGACAGAATTTCAATAGACGCATGTGCCCCCCTGACCCTTTACAACTTCAGGTGGCGCGGCATAACATCACAGTTCGACCTTATGGACCTTCTCCTTCTTGGTATGGGCATGGGGGTGGTGGGTGGATGCTCCCAAACCCCTTGCGATTGATGGCTTTGACGCAAATCGCCGCGGGGCGATGGGCGCGCTTCTTCTTCATCCAGCTGGTGCCGCCGCTGGTCGTCGATGGCGGGTTTCTGCTGCTCACGCTCTTCTTTGTCCGCTTTATCCCTTTCGCGGTCATTCACTACATTGCGTATCTGGGCGGTGCGGTGGTCATATCCTTTGCGCTCCACACGCTTTGGGAGTTGCGGCGCAGGACCGGCGAGGAAGTGGGAAGGTCGGAATCGTATTCGCTCGCGGGCGTTGCGGTGGCCAGCTTTGCCGAGGTCGCCGCGCCGGGCACGTGGATCTACTGGCTCACCATCGCTGGACCGATTTTGGCCGAAGGGCGCGTCCACGGTTACTGGCACGTGGTTCCGTTCTTTGCCGGAGGCGTAACGGGATACTACGGCGCGTCCATTGCCTCCACCTGCCTGATGGCGTGGGGAGCGGGGCTGCACAAGGCGTTTAAGAATCGCCTGGTCCTCATCGCCAACCTTATTCTGCTTTTGCTGGGGATTTCCTACATCGTAAGGGCGTACTTGAGGTAGAGGAACAACTCACGGCCAGGAAAGGTCGCCCACCACAAAGATTGACGGACTTTCAGCCGCGGCAACATCGTGCTGACTGAGCATGGTTGCACGCCGGAATTCTACTCGCCGAGCAGAGCCGTGGCGATTTCGAGCCACTCCTCTTCGAGGGCCCCCAGACCTTTGCGGGCGGGTTTGCCGGCGCGGCGGTACCAATAGCCGGCATTGGCGATGTCCCCTTCCTTCCGGTGCAGGTAGGCATGAACCCACGACCCGGCCGGACCCTCATCCTGCTGCGCCGATTCGTGCGCGTTGTCCCAATTGCCTTTTGCGTCCCACCAGAGGCCGGCCAGCGCCAGGCTCAATGGTGCGGGAGGCGTTTGCAGCTTTACCGATTCGCGGAATTCATGCAATGTCATGCCGACAGATTAAACCCGAGAGAGCCCCGGGTTCAAGGGGTTGGTGAGATCTGGCTGCAAAGCTTGTCGGCCTGGCCCTGTCCCTCAACTTCACTCTGAAGAGGGAACTGCCCCTTCAGCTCCAGCAATGCCGGCGGCAGCAGGGCGCACTTGACCGCGCATGCGCCACCTGCGCAAGTGCCCGAGCAAATGACGGGATACGCCCGCCACTAAAGGCCCAGTACAGCCATCCACAGACTTCGCGGTCGAAAGGCGCAGCCGGGCCGACGCGATCAAGGCAACCACGTCAGGTCACGCACGCTCGCCGAAAGCTCCCAATCCGCCGGAGCGATGTTAGTTTGCCGCCGGTTTGTCGGTGTCTTTAGTGTCGGGTTTCGTTTCTTCCTTATCGTCAACGGGCTTGGAGAGATGGAGTTTGCTCATCTCCTTGGCGCCCTTGTCGGGATCCACAGGCGTGACCTTGATCCCGGTGGCGGCGGCTCCGGAGGTCCATTTAAAGTAATAGGTTTTGCCCGCCTCCGCCTCCACCCGGGCCCGCTCGTGTTCTTTTTGCCGGGCTTGATTGGCGGCTGCGGCGATGGACATGACGGCGCTTCCGTAATACTCCTTGGGCAATCCGGAGATCACCACAGTGCCCGCCGGCACTTCCATAAATGCGTATTCGCTGTTGAGGAGTTTGGCGAGGTGAATGCCGTTGATATAAAGCTCGTCGTGTGCGGACGAACCCTCAAATCTATACGTGCGGTAGATGCAGATGATAGCTTTGCCGCTGGAGGGCGCGGGCAGTACGCTGGGAGTTTTGGAATCCTTTGCGAGGGAGATGGACCCGGTGAAGAGAAACGCCATTGCACCGATTGCGAGCAGAAGGCTCGCGATTAATCGGCAAGCTCCCCTCGGGCAAAATGTTGCGACGCCACTGAAAGCAGTGTCACGCATGGTAGTGCTCCTTTCCTTTGATTTGGAGTTTCGTGAGAGGTATGGGCGGGAATTTCCATTTTGGTCTGTGTCTCGGCCGCGAATATACGCCTGGTGGCTTCCGAATGCAAGGCCATTCGGTTTTCAACATTGGTTACGGAGCAGTAAGAGTGGGTCAGTACAGAACATCAAGCGCGAGGTCGTAGATGCGCTGTTGCTTGCCTGCGTAATTGCCGAAGGAAGGTGAGGTGACGTTGCTGTAGACGTCGCGGAAATTGTCGTGGTTGGTAAGGTTAAACATTCGCAGAGAGCCGCGCAGAGTGTGGTTTCTCACCCAGGGAATGAAGGAGATGCGAAAGTCCTTGGAGATGTTTGTGTCGAGCGACAAAAAGGCCGGAAAGCGGCGGCTGTCAGGCGGTCCTACGTAGTTCTGAAGTTCATCGAAAATGGAGAAGGGAAATCCCGAGTGCCAATCGAGCACGGGACTGACCGAAAATCGTTTGGGCAGCTTGAAACTTCCCCAGGCCACAACGCGGTCGGGGACATTCGTCGGCATCGTGCCAAACAGATTGGGGAGAATCACCGGGCGCTCGTAGGGAACATAAACCGAGGCCATGGTGTTCAGGTCGCCGCGAGCCTGGCTGTTCACGTAGGAGATGTTGATGTCGGCCTTGTTCGAGGGGCGCACGCGCAAGGTGGTTTCAAATTCATGGTAGCGCGAGCCTCCGAGATTGGAGAGCAGAAGGTAGCCCGTAGTGGGCGAGGTGACCTCCGGATTGACGATGAAGTCATTGTAGGTACGGCTGGCAAGATAACTGACGCGGGCGATGACGTGGGGGTGGATCTCCTCATCGATTTCCACATTCCATGTGGTGTTGTAGGGTGTGCTGCCAAGGCGATTGTGCGTGGGGACGATGGTTTGCCCGTCGTCACTGGTTTCCTGGTAGAAGGGCTGATACACCGTCGGGAGGCCCAGAGGGACTCCGCTCGTATCGAAGAGGGTCACGGAGCGAGTGACGTTCTGCGTGAAGTCTCCCGCCAGCAAGGGCAGGCGGTCGTAAAAGAACCCATAGCCGCCCCGGAAGATCGTGCGGCCTTTCTTGTCCGGAGAAATTGCCATCCCAATGCGCGGCGCAAGCGCGGTGGGATTCCCCAGCGTCTGCCCCGAGAAGCGCAAACCGTAGTCGATGGAGATGTGGTCGTTGAAAGTCCAGTGGTCTCCGGCGTAGGCGGCGAGTTCGGTGTCGCCCGTGGTGAGATTGCCGGCGGGCCCGAAATCGATCTGCTCGGCGAGGGATTGGTCCTCCCGCAAAATCTGAATGGGACGGTAGTGGCTGGTTCCGGAATAGGCGCGGTGCACGACATCGCCGCCGATTTTGAAGTCGTGGCGTCCGTGCCATTGATGGCGCGGAAACAGATAATTCACCTGACCCTCTTGCTGCAGGCTGCTGCGCGTCCAGGAATTGAAGAAGTTGCCGCCCCATCCATCGGGCGTGACCAGCATGTCTTCGGGGCCCTGGCCATGCGAATTACTGTCAAAGTCGGTGAATTGGACGACGGTGCTCAGGATTCCGCCGCTCTTAAAGAGATAGCGATCATTTGCGCCGAGTGAGTAGCCGCTCTGTCCATAGTCAGCGGAAGCGGGCTGCTGAATTAGGCTGTCGATGTTGTCGTATTGGCGCCGCAGGGGGAAGATTTTGAAGTTCACGCTGATCACGTGCTGCGCCGACGGGGTGTAATAAAGATTCGTGAACGAAGTGAATCCCTGTCGCTTGGTTTCATTATGAGGCCATGCGAGACCGCGCACGGGCTGGCGCGACCAATCGTAGGTGAAGGCTTCGGAAAAGGTAAGTTTGTCGCCCTTAATGGGTCCGGAGAAATAGAGACGGGGAGCGTCGCTGGCAATTCCCACGAGGTGGCCCGCTTCGATCCGGGGCGTGGGAACAAAGTCGTTTAGTTCATAGGTCCACGTGCTGGAGGGCGCCTTGGTTTGCAGCGTGGTCAAGCCCCCGGAAAAGCGGCCGTATTCCACCTGGTAGGCGCTCTTGAAGACATCGACGGATTCGATGGCGTCGAGTGGCACGTCGATGGAAAAGCTTCCGGTTACGGGGTCCACCGTCTCCGCCGAATCGACGAGCAGCGTGCCCTGGTTCTCAATCGCCCCCTTGACGGCGATTCTTCCGTCCGGGGTGCGCACCACCCCGGGAATCAGCGGCAGCGCGGCTTTGAATTTCTGTTCCACCAGGGGCAGGGAATGCATCTGCTGTTCGTTCAAGGTGGAGGGATGCGTGGCCGATTGAGTTCCGACCTGCTCGGCCTGGGCTGAAACCTCCACCTTTTGGTGGACAACCTCTTCGTAGGGCAGTTGAATGGTCAGCGCGGGCGGGGCCTCGGTGGGGCTGATTTCAATGTCCTCCTTTGCGATGGGTTCATAACCGACTGAGGCGCAGGTGATGCGATAGGTTCCCGTGATTAAACCCGTGAACTCAAATTTTCCCTTATCCCCGGTGGTCACGGGGCGGCCCGCGGCGGGCAGAGTGCGGCCGGTCAAGGTGCAGACTGCGCCCGCGATGGGTGCGTTGTTCGGGTCTACAACCTCTCCCAGGATATTCTGAGTGTCTGGAAGGGCCCCCTGGGTAGTGAACGGAATTCCCAAGATCAGCAGGAAGGCCAAGCCGACACGCTTTATGCGCGGCGAACGGAGAAGCATCAAATATGTGGAGGCCCTGAATCCGGGCTCATCAATTGGCGATTATACTTAAAATTGCCTTCATGAGGATATGACGAATGTCATAACAACAACCCCTGAAGCGGTTCGATTCGTTGCAACATCTCCTGATTCTTATAGGATGCAAATTGGTGTGACGGCGCTTCCTCCGACAAAAAATAACGGAGTGAATACGGCAGGGGGACTCTTCGTATGAGACGACTTCGGGCGCGGGTCGCAAGCATAAATTGCTTTTGCCACGGGCCAAACGAACGTGTTAACCTTCCGCCATGTTGATAAACCGACCTAAACGCAATCCTAACCTCTTCTGCCGCGCTCTCATTGTCCTGTCGCTTCTGGGCTTTTCTGCGGATTGGGCGCGGGCGCAAAACCAGCTTCCAACCATTGATGATTATCTGAATAAGGGGCGGCAGCTCGAAGCCAGCCAGGATTATGCCGGGGCGGAGAATCTGTATCTGGAGGCGGAGAAGGCCTTCCCTTCCAACGTCGAGGTTCTGAAGCGCCTGGGTATCATCTATCAGACCGAAGTCAAGTTTGCGGAGTCCATCGAGACATTCAACCAGGCGCTGAAAATTGATCCCAAATATCCGGAGGTTAATTTCTACCTTGGCCTTTCGTATTTTGGTCTCAACCATTACGACGAGTCGATCGCCTCATTCGAGAGGGAACTGGAGATCAATCCGAAATACAAACGGGCTCACTATTATGAGGCGCAAGTCGACCAATCGATTGGCCGCAGCGCCGACGCCTACCGCCAGTATGAAATTCTGCTGAAGCAGGACCCCCAGGACACGAAGGCACTCTATCAGTTTATCCGCTTCCTGAAGGTTGCAACCCTGTCGGCCATCAACCAGCTCGGCGACGTCGATCCCAATTCAACCTATGCGCTGGTCCTGAAGGCAGAGAGCAACACACAAGCGCAGGAGTACCCCAAGGCGATTGAGCAGTATAAAGAAGCATTGGCCAAGGATCCCAGCTTCCCGGGAATCCATTTTGCCCTGGGAGAGGTTTACTACGGCAACGTGGATTTCGCTGACGCGGAGAAGGAATTACGGCTTGCATTGAAGGAGGACCCCTACCATCCGAAGGCGAATTACTACTTGGCCGACATTCTCGTAAAGGGTGGAAAGATCGATGAAGCCGTTCCGCTGCTGGAGCTCTCGGTTCCGGCTGATCCCGGCTTCATCAAGGGTTATCTCTTGCTGGGCAAGTGTTACGCGACGCAAGGAAAACTCGAAGAGGCCCGCAAGCTCCTGGAAAAAGCCGAGCAGATGGGCCCCAGCGAAAAGAACGTCCACTACCAACTCGCCCAGGTTTATGCGAGGCTCAAAGAGCCGGCAAAGTCACAAGAGCAGATGCAGATTTTCGAGAAGCTGTATGCCGAGGAGCGCGCCAAGAAGGCGAAAAACATGGATGCGAACCAGAAAAAAATGGCCACTCCGAGCAGCCAGTAGAAATTGCCCTTGCTGGTGTGGGATGACGGCTTGTTCCTCAATACTTCATTCCCTTACGAACCGCCGTATAGAAAATCAACCCTTCCTTCAAACCAAGCTGAGCTCTTGTGTATGAATTCGTCCGCCTAACGCTGTAGCTTCAAGACACCGCTGAACAAACTTTTGCGAGTCTCCGATGAAGTGAGCGGGGAATCGTTTCTGGTGTCATAAAATCGTGGGGAATTGAGGGGGGCGAGTGAGAGTGGACGTCAGAACAGACGGAAGCTGACTTCCACCATCATCTTGACGGGGACTGCGACATTGTTTCTCATGCCGGGCTTGAATTTCCAGGTTTTGACCCCCTCCTCGGCCTTTTCATCCAGGCCAAGGCCCAGAGGCTTCACGACCCGGCACTCGGTTACCGCACCCGATGTATCAACGACAATCATCAGCACCACGGTACCCTGGTATTTCGCCTTTCGCGCCTCTTCGGAATATGCAGGTTCGGGCTGATAGATCGGAATAGGGGCGCTCACGCCACCGCCCACACTGAAGGCCCCGCCGCCAAAGCCGCCGCCTTCACCAGGTCCCAATCCTCCGCCACGGCCCGAGCCCACGCCGCCGCCTTGGCCGCTTCCAATTCCGCCGCCAAACCCGGGGCCATTGGAAAGAGGGCCATTCACGCCCGTGGGATCGCCCCAAGGCATGTTGGAACTCATCTGTGGCAGCTTCAGTTCGGGCGGCCCTTCCAGCGTGGGGGCGACGGGAAGCTTTGGCGCCAGGTTGGGGATAACCGCCACGGGAGGAGCCAGTGGCGCTCTGGAGAACTTGGGAATGGCGCCCTTCGAAGCCGCCAGGGGCGAGCGGTCACCTCCGCCGCCACCTCCACCCGCCTTCTTTCCGTGGGAGATGGGAGTGATGGGAATATACGGCGAAATATCCACGGCCTCGACCTTCGTCGCGGCTCTTACCGGCTCCCATCGTCGAATTAGCCAGTAGGGCAGCAAGAGCAGCAGAAGCGCAAGAATGTGCACGAGGGCGGAGTTTACCCAGGATGCGGGCTCCATTTGATAGTGCTGCCAAATGTCGGGGGGATAGGACCGGGACTTGAAGACAAGGAGCCCGGTCATTTCACCCAATGCGAATCCACCCAGCAGCCCCAACAATAATCCGGTCTCTTGACGCCAGAACCAGCCGCTCACTCCCACTGCCAGAGCAAAAAGCAGAGCGCAGAGCGCGCGCTTCTCCATCTGCGACCGGTTGTAGATGCCGATGGGGTCGCGCGGTTTTTCAAAAGCCAATTTAACTTGGGAAGGAAAGTCGAAAAACCACGGACGCAGGTCGGTGGCAGGCAACGTCACCGTGCCGCGATAATACTGCGCGGGCACGCTGGTTTTGGGTTCCAGAAACCAATACCGGAGCTGTTGGAACGCGGAGACAAATAAGGAAGGGGGTTCCACAAGAGTCAGATTGAAGCCCGAGCCCGCAACGGGAGTGCATTGAATCGGGCTCTTTTCCGGGCTGCTTTCAACCTGGAGGTTGCTGGTCGGCATTAAACTCTTATCCCATTCCTCGGGTCCATTCCTGACCCAGACGCAGATAGTGTGTAACCCCTAAACTAAGGATGGCTTTTGCCTCCACGGGGTTGCATCACCAAGGTATTTCAGTTCTTCCGCGGCAAAACTGATTGATAGTATCACACGCCGCTCTTATATTTAAAGGCCCCGCCGGCGCGAAGTTGCTCCAACCACCCATTGGCTTGTGATAACCCGGCCGTCTTGATACACTGTTCTGCAGTTCAATGTCCAAGCTGAAAACGGAAGCGCATTAATGTCAGGACAATCCACCTTTATCGATCCTCTTGAACCTTCCAATGGCGAGCAAGGAAAGCTCTATATTGTCGGCACGCCAATTGGCAATCTCGAGGACATCACGCTCCGGGCCATTCGCACGCTCAAAGAGGTTGACCTGATCGCCTGTGAGGATACTCGCCGCACGCAGACGCTGCTGAACGCCTACAAGATCTCCACTCCCACAATCAGCTACCACGAACACAACGAGATGACGCGCGCCCCCGAGCTGGTCATCCGCATGGAGGAGGGCGGCAGCCTGGCCCTGGTGACCGATGCGGGTATGCCGGTGGTATCCGACCCGGGATTCCGTCTCGTGCATCTGGCCGTCCGGCATGGCATTCCTGTAGTCCCGGTTCCCGGCGCCTCCGCATTTGTCGCAGCGCTTGCCGCCTCGGGATTGCCGGTGGATAAGTTTCGCTTCCTGGGCTTTCTTCCCAGCAAGAAGAACGAGCGTAGAAAGGCCCTGGAGGAGTTGAAAGACGGCATCCGAACCCTGGTTTTCTATGAGGCGCCGCATCGATTGGCCGAAATGCTGAAGGATTCCCTGGAGATCCTGGGCGAGCGGGAAGTGGTTATTGCGCGGGAAGTGACCAAAGTTCATGAAGAGTTCGTGCGCGGCACGATTGGCACCGCAATTGAATATTTGAAGAAGCGCCCGGCGAAGGGCGAAGTGACGGTGATGATTGGCCAGCAAGTGGCCGGCGACGATCGGGAGAGTGCGTCAAAATCGGCGTCTATCATTTCCGAAATTCAGGCCAGCATGGCGGCGGAGCGGCTGGATGAGAAGGCGGCGCTGAAATTGGTTGCGCGTGCGCGGGGTATCTCCAAAAGCGAAGCCTACCGCCAATTCCAGGTGGAAAAGAATCGCAAGAAATAAGCCCACATTCAGAATTTTGCTTCCGCCCCGGCTCTTCATCCCGCTTCGGCGCTGTAAATAGTCAGATTGGCTCCCAGAAAGCGCACGCCAACACGGTTGTATCCCTCTTGATCTTTGCTGCAACGCACCACGGCGGCCTCGGTGAAAAAGTCCGAGGAGCCTTGGCCCGCCCGCGAGGGCCCGCGCCCGGGAATGATAATGGTCACGATGGTAAACAGGGTGAGTTCGCGTGCGGTGAGAAAGGAGAGGCCGCGGCGGCTGACCTCAATCGCCGTGGAATCGTCGTCGTATGGCTGCCCGGCGGAATCGACACCTTGAACCCGGATGGCAAGGGCCGCTTCCACCCTGCGTTGAACGCGTCGGTCATCTCCAGTGGGTTCCATTTAAACCACCTAGACGCCCTCAGGAAGCGAACGATGCTTCCGCCTTGCCCGACGTAGAATTCAAGGACGCAAAGAACCCATCGACTCGGTCGATAACTTCGCCGGGCTCCCGGGCGCTCTGGACCTGCCGGCGCAGTTCGGTCCCGTTGTGCACTCCGTGCGTAAACCAACTGGCAAATTGCTTCATCTTGCCGATGGCGCCGGGAATTTCTTCCGCGATCAGCATGGAGTAGTAAGTGTGAATCATTTCGTAGCGGTCGGTGTCGGTCGGCTCACGATAGATTCCAGTCGTAAAGTACTCCGCCATTTGCCGGAAGATCCAGGGATTCGAAGCCGCCGCACGGCCAATCATCACCGCGTCGCAGCCCGTCTGCTCGCTGAGTTCCTGCGCGTCTTCGGGTTTGAACACATCGCCGTTGCCGATTACGGGAATCCGCACCGCTTGCTTAACCTGCTGGATAATCTCCCAACGCGCCCGGCCGCTGAAGCCCTGAATTCGCGTCCGCGGATGCACGGCTACGGCCTCTACACCGCAATCCTCCGCCAGGCGCGCCACTTGGACGGCGACGATTTCCTCGTCACTCCAGCCGGAACGAATCTTGATGGTGAAGGGAATCGTGACTGCTTCGCGGATCGCACGAAAAATGTCGCCCAGCAAGTTCAGGTCGCGTAGCAGGCCTGAGCCTCCGCACTTGACGACTTTCTTCGCCGGGCAGCCAAGGTTGAGGTCAACGATGTCAAATCCGAGGTCCTGAATCTGGCGGGCGGCTTCGGCAAGGTGCGTGGGATCAGCGCCGAAAATCTGGGCGGTGATGGGCCGCTCTTCTTCCTGGTAAAAGAGGTATCGCTGCGTCCGGAAATTGGGACGAATCATGCCTTCGCTCGAAACGAACTCCGTCATGATCAGTCCGCAACCGCCCAGCCGCCGGATAAAGCGGCGAAAGACGGTATCCGTAATCCCCGCCATGGGCGCCAGGATATGGGCGGGCCGGACCGGGACATTGCGAATTTTGAGTTCTTCAAGCCTCATACGAGTTCTTGCCGTTTAATGCAACTGTCAGTAATTAAAGAACTTCCGCTTGCAATTTTGAGCCTTAGGGAGGCGTTTGTCAATCGTACCCGCGGGTGACCCATCGGTAAGGGGGCTTAGGCCTGCTTGCGCCCCGGCATGACATCCTCGGCGCTCGCAATCCCAAAGCGCATCTGGCCCTCTGCCACCAGTTCGCCCTCGCGGAAGATAGCGCCTTTCAATTCGCCGAATTGAGCTTTCATCCGGACCACTTCCGCCTCGATCCGCAGGGTGTCTCCGGGCTCAACCGGTTTGAGGACCCGGGCAAAAGGAATGTACAGAATCATGGCGATCTTGCCCGCCATCTCGGGCCGTTCCATCACCAGAACCGCTCCGACCTGGGTGACCAATTCCAGAATCGTCCCCGTCGGGATGAATATCGCGTCCTGGGGATTCCCACGCGCCGCCTGATCATCGACGGAAAAATGCTTCATGGCGACGATGCGTTGGCCCGGAACGAACTCGTCCACCCGGTCGACAAACAGGAAAGGGTAACGGTGCGGCAGAATTCGGGTGATGTCGGAGGAAGTGAAGTGTGCCATGGACATTTTACGCCGGCGATTGTTCGCGCCGCGAAAGGTGCGGAAAAAATCTTGGAGTGCGGCCGCGAAGCTGCCGCCTTAGTTTGCGAGGGCCGCTTCTATTTCGCGCTCCCGCTCTCTGCTCTGTCAGGAGCTTTTCCCCTTGCTCATGGATTCAGTTGGATGAAAAGGCGGCAGCTTCGCGGCCGCACTCCAAGAGGGTTCGCATCACATCGTGCCAGTTCCTTCCAATCCTTAACCAGGACACCCGGCACTCACGTTCTTCCGCAGCCTGTAAAGCCCGTAAGAATTTTCTCGCGCGCTGCGGCGGGACCAAAGTCCCGCCCTTCCCCTCACCGGCAAATATTGCCGCGAACCTCCGCAAGTTGGTATTTGCAACACTACCGCGGCTTCAGCAATTCGCGTTTCAAGGCCGGATTTCGCGCCGTAAAATCCCCGGGACGGTCCTTGTCCGCGGCATACTGCGCGCGCACCGCCTCCAACTTGGAATCCATTTCGTCGAGAAAGCTCACCACCATCGCCTCGGCAAACATGGGTTCCTTGGGAGAGCCGAATTCCAGCTTGCCGTGATGCGAAAGAATGATGTGCTCGAGTTCGGCCTTGAGTCCGGCGGGGAAATCGGGAATCTGACTGATCTTCATCTGGACCATCTCCAATCCCATGGAGATATGCCCGATCAACTGCCCGCGGGTCGAATACCGGAAGCCGCGGGTAAAAATCAGCTCTTCCACCTTGCCGATGTCATGCAGCGCCAGACCGGCAATAATCAGGTCCCGCCGCAACCAGGGATAGTGATCCGCCACCTGATCCGCCAGCGTGACCAGCGAGCACACATGCTCGAGCAGCCCGCCGAGAAAAGCGTGATGATAACTCATTGCCGCGGGCGCCATTTTGTATTTCGCGGCAATTGCCGGGTCTTCAAGGATGCTGAGCAGCAAAGTCGGGAGGGGTCCTTTGTCCATCTTGCGGACGCGGCTTAAAAGGCTCGAGTACATCTCCTCCGGGTCGCGCTGGGTCCGGGGAAGATAGTCGAGCAGATTGACGTCCTCCAAAGGGAAGGGCGTGATTTTCTTGATTCGAACCTGTGCCGTGCCGCGGTAGTTTTCGACATAGCCTTCGACGTGGATGATGGAGTCGTTTTCAAAAGCCGGTGTGGTCCGTTCCGAGTAGTCCCAAAGCTTGGCGGAAATGACTCCGGTCGTGTCCTGAAGCGTGAGGTCGAGATAGGCGGCGCCGGTGCTTGCGGTCTTTCGTTCCCGGGATTGGACAAGGAAGGTGCTCCGAACCGGGGAGTCCGGAACAAGGTCCTTGACGTAGGTCTGTTTCATTGAGTTTTTTCGGAGGTCAATGCTGCGCCCGGAGTGTCGGCCCCGGTGTCAATATAACCGGGCGCGAGATAGATGTAGCTGTCTTTTCGGAGTTGGGTCATGTAGTCGCGCAATTTGGGCTCCATGCGCTGCGCAAACAGGACCTCATTGATGCGCGTATCGACTTCCTCAAAAGGGGGAATGCCGGGGCTGAATTTTTCCAGGACCCGAAGGATGATGTACCCCGACTTGATGGGGATCGGGTCGGTATTTTCATTGATATCGAGCTTGTTGATCGCCTGGGCGATGATGGGGGCCATGGATCCCGTCTTCATCATGCCGATGTCGCCGCTCTGGTCGGCACTGGGGTCGTCGGAGTATTTCTTCACCACGACGCTAAACTTGGCGCCACCCTTTAACTCCGCGGACGCCGCTTTTGCGCGCTTCTCGGCCTCGTCACCCTTGTATTTCGTATTGGAAACCAGAATCTCCGCCAGGTGAACCTCGCCTTCGGATTTGAAGTCATCCTTGTGAGCATCGTAGTACTGCCGCATTTCCTGGCGCGTGATCACGATGCGGGAGCCCACCTCGCGGCTGATGATCTCCTGCATCAGCAATTGCCGCCGCATTTGCTCCTTAAAATCCTCCCAATTGATCCCCTGATCTTCCGCTTCTTTTTGAAGATCGTCGATGCTGGCTTTCTTGTCCGCCTGGCGCATCTGGTCGAGTTTCTTGATGACGTCCGTGTCGACGTTGATGTCCTCATCCTTGGCCTTCTGCACCATCAGCGACTCGTCAATCAGATTCCGCAGGAGGTTCTTGCTTTCATCGTTGACTCTGGCATCCAGCTCGGGGCCGGAAAACTGTTGCGCCAGCTCGTCGCGAAGCTTCGCTTTTTCCTTTTCAAACTGGGTCTGCGTAATGATCTCGCTGTTGACGCGGGCAATAATGCGCTCCACGACGTGAGCCGCGCGCGCTTGCGAAGCAACCATGATCGTGGCAAGCGCCGCGCTGGCTAAAATTTTTGCGATTCGATTCATTCTTTTCCCCACCTCGGCCTATCGATGCCGGAGGTTGTCAGCGGTTTGCCCGGGGCACTGTCTCTCCTCACGCGGGCACGGACTTTGGCGAACGGGCGCCCATCCGCATTATCTTAAGTCTGGGGGTGTAGTTCCTGCAAGGCGTTTTGGATTTGCCCCAGCGAGTTGGCCTCTTTCAGACGGAAACGCAGGACGCGGTCGGGCCGAAAGCTCGCTTCCTTCCTCTTGCGCACGAACTGTGCCACCTTCTGCGGATCGACCGGCGATTGCTCGTGGAACTTGATCCATGCCTCTTCCCCCTTGCGATCGATGGTCTGAACCAGCATCCGCTCAGCGGAGGATTTCAGCAGGGCGTAGTCGAGCAAATTGGTGACAGAGTCCGGAATCGGCCCAAAGCGGTCGGTAAGTTCGGATTCCAGATCGGAACGTTCCGCCGGGGTGGCCGTGCTCGAAATGCGTTTGTACATCCGCAAGCGCTGGTTCTCTTCCGGGATGTAAGGATCGGGATCTTAATATCCAGCCCCAGATTGATCGAAGTGCGGACTTCCAGCTTGGCGGGGGCGCCACGCAGTTCCTCAACCGTCTGTTCCAGCATCTTCAGGTACAAATCGATGCCAATCGCGTTCAAGTGGCCGTGTTGTTCTGCCCCGAGAAGGTTTCCCGCGCCGCGCAGCTCGAGGTCCAACGCCGCCAGCCGGAAGCCCGCTCCCAAATCGGAAAATTCCTTGAGCGCGGCCAGGCGCCGCCGGGCGATGGCCGTCAGAGTATCCTCCGAGCCGATCAGGAAATACGCGTAGGCGCGGCGGTTCGAACGTCCCACCCGGCCGCGAAGCTGGTAAAGATCGGCGAGGCCGAGCGTGTCTGCGTGATTGACGATGATGGTATTGGCGCGCGGGATGTCGAGGCCATTTTCGATCAGCGACGTCGCCACCAGAACGTCGTATTCCCCACTATGAATTTCAGCATGGCCTGTTCCAGATCCTTTTCCCCCATCTGGCCGTGAGCCACGCCAATCCGGGTGGTGGGCAGCAGCCGCTGCAAGAGTGCCGCCATCTGGAAAATTGACTCCACGCGATTATGAACAAAAAAGACCTGGCCCTGCCGTTGCAGTTCCTGTGGATGGCGGACTGAATCAGCGGCTGAGCAAACGGCGCCACCGTAGTTTGAATCGCCAGGCGGCCGCGGGGTGGAGTCTCGATCACCGAGAGGTCACGCAGGCCGCCAAGCGACATGTGGAGGGTGCGCGGAATCGGCGTCGCGGACATTGTGAACACATCCACGCTGGCTTTGAATTTCTTCAGCTTCTCCTTGGCGGCCACGCCAAAGCGCTGCTCCTCGTCCACGACCAACAAACCCAAATCCCGAAAATGAACGTCCTTGGAGAGTAGCCGGTGCGTCCCGATGAGGATGTCGACGCGTCCGGCTTCCGCCTCGGCAACAATCTTCTTCTGTTCGGCTGCGGTGCGGAAGCGGCTGAGCATTTCCACCCGAACCGGGAAGGCCGCCATGCGTTGGCGAAAGGTGTTGTAGTGCTGAAAGGAGAGGACCGTCGTGGGGGTCAGCACCGCCACCTGGCGGCCGTCCTGAACCACCTTGAAGGCCGCGCGCATGGCGATTTCGGTTTTGCCGTAACCCACGTCGCCGCAGAGGAGCCGGTCCATGGGCTCGGGATTTTCCAGGTCGCGTTTGATATCGGCGATGGCGCTGAGCTGATCCGGCGTTTCCTCGAAGGCGAAAGCGTCTTCAAATTCGTGCTGCCAGGGCGTGTCGGGTGAAGTGGCGATTCCGCCACGCATCTTGCGGTCCGCGTAGAGCTGCAAAAGCTCGGCCGCCATATCGCGCAATGCTTTCTTGACGCGAGTCTTGGTTCGCTCCCAGGTGGCTCCGCCCAGCCGGTCGAGCGGGGGCTTGGCGCCTTCCTGGGAGCGGTACTTCTCCACCAGATCTAGGCGCTCCAGCGGAACATACAACTTCGCCTCATCCTGAAAGGTCAGCAGCATGAAGTCGCGCGTCGCTCCCGCAACGGCAATCTGCCGCAAGCCCTGATAAATACCGATGCCATGGTCAATATGCACAACGTAATCGCCGACTTTCAGGTCGCCGAGGTCGGAAATGAAGCTGGAAATCCCCGAGCGTTCGCGCCGCCCGCGCCCCGCCCAGTCAAATCCGCCGAAGAGGTCTGCGTCCGCCAGCCAGAGCTGGCGCAGGTCGGGAAAGGCCACGCCTTCAAAAATCTCGCCGCGCGCAATGAAGGCTCCGCTGGTATCGGCCAGGGGCGTCGTTGCCTCGGGCTTTTTCTTTTCGTCCGAGAGGGAATTGAAGGGAACCTCGTAGTCCTTCAGGATTTCGCGCAAGCGGTCCATCTTGCCCGTCGTGGGGACGACGAAGATGACCGACTCGCCGCGTTTGATCCGCGCGCGAAGGTCTTCAATCATGGCCTTGACGCCACCCTGATACTTGGGTGAGGGCTGGCTCAAAATCGGCGCGTCGGGCCATGAAATCGCCGCTTCAGCCGCGAGGGCCGCAGGTGGCAGGGCCGGGAATTCGGACGGCGGAATATCATCGTCCGGGGCAACGACGCCTGAGGCCCGGTCCGCAGATGGGACTGACGCGCTCTCCTTGCTCTCCTCAAGCTCTTTGGCGAAATTCTCGCCCTCGGGAGGAAAATACAAATCACCGCCAATGGCCACGGCTTGGGTGCTGACTTCAAGCGCGGGGGCAAGGCTTCCCACCGTCAGTTCTTTGAGGGCGATCTGCGGGAGTCCCTCCGTCGCTTGCATGAACTCCGCTTCATCGAGGAACAGCTCACGCGGTTCCGGCGGCGGGGGGACGGTATCACGAACTTCCTCGTAACCGGACGCCGAGCCTTCGACCACCTTGGGAATGTCCAGCTTGCGGTCGAGAATTTCATCCCAGATCAGGACCGGCCTATCCAGCAGGGAAAACAGCGTGTGAGCGTGGGGTTCAATCACCGGAACGAAGAATTCCCATCCGGGAAAAGTGTTGGTGTGTTCGGCTGCCCATTCCGGTTCGTGTGCGGGCAGGGGAGTGCCGCGTTTTTGCGCGTGATGCCGCGCGCGCTGGATGAGTTCCTTCACCAGCCTCTCAAAGAAGTCGGGCGACCGCTGCGCCTCCGACAGCGGCAACAGCAGCGCGTGGGAGACCGGCTTGCGCGAACGCTGCGACGTGGGGTCGAATTCCCGCACGGATTCGAGTTGATCGGCGAAGAATTCCAGCCGGTAGGGCCATTCGACCTCGGGCGGAAACACATCCACGATGCCTCCGCGAATCGAGTACTCTCCCACCCCGGTGACCGGCTCGCCCGGTTCGTAGCCCACGCTGCGCAGGTGTTCCACAAGGTCTTCCAGGCTCAGCTCGTCACCGACTTTCAGGTCAAGCGCCAGCGAGGCGTAGAATCCACCCCCCCGAAATCGTGCCATAACCGCCGCAACCGACGTGTAGATGACCTTAACTCCCCCCCGAGCGAGATTCCACAGCGCCACGGCCCGCTGCTCCTGAATTTCGGCGTGTGGCGAACGAGATTCATAAGGCGAGCAATCCATCGCCGGTAGGACTTGAACGGACGATCCAGACTGCGGCTTCAGCCACTCCAAAAAGGTTGCCGTAGTCTGGCGGTAGGCCTGGGCAGCCTCGTTATCCTTCGTCAGGACAACCACCGGGCGATCCAACTGGTGAGCGAGGGTGGCGACCACGAGCGCCTTGGCGGCAGGAGTTAGGCCTGAGACCGCGATGGGTTCCGACCCGAGCTGCGAGAGCGATGCCAGCGCTTTGCGCAATGTGGCATGGTCGAGAACGGGTTGAAGCAGGGAATGGAGATCGGTCATGTGTTCAGAAGATCAAGTGCAGCTACGGAAAAAATCTCCGGTCTTGCGTCAAGTCTCCAGGCAAAGTTCGAGATAAAGCCCGTCATCTGATGTCGTTCCTTCGGACCCTTTTTGCCGGTCAATGTGAACCGAAGCGGCGACTTGTGCCCTAGCCGTTTCCTGAATCTTCGCCAGGAAGTAGATATCGTCCACCAACACCACAATACCGCCGCCACGTGATGCCGATTTTTAGCTTGGATACACCCAACCCCGCATTCAGAATCCCCCCGCGATACCTTCAGGATATTTATCCTGTTTTCACTATAGCCGATGTCCCATCGGGCGGGGAGAGGCGACTCGTGCGCAACCCTGCCAAGAGGCTTGGAGCTTTTGGCCAGCTAAAGCCACAAGAGAGGGCGGCGAATTTGAATATTTCGGCCCGGAGCCCGGATAACCCTAAGACGGGATGTTGCGTCTTACTAGGTTATGAATCCGGAAACTTCTCCCAACCCAGGCGGAAAGCTCATTCGGCTCCTCAGGCCATCGCTGGTGGTTCTTTGCGGACCCTCGGCCTGCGGGAAGTCCACGTTCGCCAAACGACATTTTCGCCCTACCCAGATCATTTCATCCGATTGGGCGCGGGCGCTTGTTTGTGACGACGAACGCGACCAGCGCTTCAATTCACAGGCGTTTGAGTTAGTCCATTTTCTGGTGAAGCAGCGGCTGGGATTGAACCGCTTGTGCGTGGTGGACTCGACGGCACTGACCGCGCATGCCCGGAGGGACCTGCTGTTTCTGGCAAGGAACAACCAAGTTCCGACGACGCTGATGATTTTTCGAGTGCCGCTTGAAACCTGTGTCGCGCGTGACGAGAAGCGCGAGCGTTCGGTTGGGAGGTCCGTCGTCGAACGGCAATATCAGAATTTCGAGCTTTCTTTGGACGCGATGCGTCAGGAGGGGTTCGACCAGGTCGTGGAGCTTCAGAACGGCGATTTGGATCAAATCCGATTCGAAATTCTTTTCCGGCCCATTCAACGCCCTCAGCCGACCGACGCGCGGCCGTCGGCAAGACCGAATCGGTCCGGAGATCCTGTGAATCGCGGGCAGGGCGGGAACGGCGCCGGAAATTCTTCAGCCGCCAGACCGGCTGCGCCCCCTCTGGTTCAACCTACGGCCAGTGATCATTCAAGACCCACTCCCAGCGTGGCTCCGCCCCAATCGCTTGCTCTTAACCAGAGGGCGGAACTTCACTCACCGTTGCCAGCTACGATTGCCCATCCCGCGACACCGATTGCATCGCCTGTGGGCAAGAAAGAGCTTGCCTAAGGTAGCCGTTTGGCCATCCAGCAGTGTAAATAAAATAGTCTTGAGGTGAGCTAGCGGTCCGGACGTCCGTCGAGGCGATCATAGACGGTGCGGGCGTTGGTCGAGCCCAGGGACTCATTGTAGAGGCTGGTGAGACCGAGGATGAACCGAACTTCCTCGTCGAAGCTGTGGAGCACTCCAAGGTCAGCCTTGCGGATGGGAAAGCGCCGGTTCTCAGCCTTGGCAAACCAGAACTTCTGGTAGCCGCGGTCCTCGAGTTCGCAAAGAAGTCCCTGAAAGACAAGGTAGGGTGGCTGGATGTAGACGGCCTTTCCTCGTTCATTCCCGACATAGGCGACACAACCTGACTTCCTGACTTCGATCCTGTCGCCGGAGGCCTTGGCTACAACAAAGCCGGCCTTTTCGAATTGCTTTTGGATATCCTGCATCGCCACGGTTTTGGTCCCCATAGTTGTAATTCGTCTGCCTTAAATGTTGGATGAAGAGCAATGAACCCAGCCGGTTAACCTCCTTATCCTAGCGCATTGCCGCTGGTTGACACAATCTGAAACCTGCCCGTAGAATGAAAAGTCTATTGCAGCGACGGCAAAAAACGCAAGGGCGGCAACCATTCAAAATTCCAAGATACTTCGCGGACCGGCATCAGTGCTGGATCTCATCGGCAACACCTCGCTGATTCGCCTGGGGCGGATTCGTCCCAACTCTCCCGATGTGGAGATCTACGCCAAGGCGGAATGGGAAAATCCCGGAGGTTCGGTCAAGGATCGTCCGGCGCTAAACATCATCCGCGAGGCCGAGGCCGCCGGGCTGATGGCTCCGGACAAGATTCTCGTCGACTCGACGTCCGGCAACACCGGAATTGCCTATGCCATGATTGGCGCTGCCAGGAATTTCCGCGTCATGCTCTGGATGCCCTCCAACGTCAGCGAGGAGCGCAAACGCATTCTGAATGCCTATGGGGCCGAAATTGTCTACACCGACCCCATGGAGGGCTCCGACGGCGCGCTCCTGCGGGTGCGCGAGGTTGTCACCGAGAACCCGGAGCCGTATTTTTACGCCAATCAGTACGAAAATCCCGCCAACTGGGGAGCGCACTACCACACCACGGCGCCCGAAATCTTTCGAGCAAACTTCCGGCCGCATTACTCACTTTGTCGCAGGACTTGGAACCAGCGGCACTTTCGTTGGAACGGCGCGGCGTCTGAAGGAACTGAACCCCAAGGTTCAATGCCTGTCGTTCCAGCCGGATTCACCTTTTCATGGACTCGAAGGAATGAAACACATGCCCACCGCCATCAAACCGGGAATTTATGATACGACTGTGGCGGACGAGAACCTGGAAATCGCAACCGAAGACGCTCATATCATGACGCTGCGCCTGGCGCGGGAAGAGGGCCTGCTCGTGGGGGTTTCCGCAGGCGCCGCCATGGTGGCCGCGCTCAAGGTGGCCAACCGGATCACCCAAGGCGTTGTCGTCACCATCTTTCCCGACAGCGGCGACAAGTACTTGAGCGAGCGCTTCTGGGATGAGGGACAATAAGGATTCATCCATCCAGTATTTGAATTTTCCTACCTGGAAACTGCACCAACCCCTTCACAAATTTCGACTCCGCCGTGAAAGCGCGCATCGATGGTGTACAATTTCTTTGCAGGGAAATTTTAAAAGGTGGTAAGCGAATCGCAAACCATGGCTGAAGCCTCAAATTTGTTTTCGATCGTCGACAACTACATTGCGGAACTCTTTATCCCATCCGACAAGGTGATGGAAGACGCCTTGGGACGTGCGAAGGACGCAGGGCTGCCGGAGATCCAAGTCTCCGCCACCCAAGGCAAGTTTCTGTATCTGCTCGCAAAACTGGCAGGCGCCCGTCGCATCCTTGAAGTCGGGACGCTTGGTGGATTCTCAACCATCTGGCTGGCCCGCGCGCTGCCCGAGGGCGGTCGTCTTGTCACCTTGGAGCTCGATCCCAAGCATGCGGAAGTGGCGCGAGCAAATATCGAGAACGCAGGACTCTCAGGAAAAGTCGAGATTATTCTCGGTTCGGCCCTGGAAACCCTGCCCAAGGTCTGTTCCGACGCGCGCGAGCCTTTCGATGTGGTCTTTCTCGACGCTGACAAGCCCGGTTATGCGACCTATTATTCCCACGCAATGAAGGCGGTTCGCAGCGGGTCGCTAATTCTTGCTGACAATGTCATTCGCCAGGGCGGAGTACTCGCTCCCGACCGCGATAACGCGGACGATATCGCCATCCGATCTTTAACGCGATGATTGCCGCCGATTCCCGCGTGGAAGCCTTAATCTTGCAACAGGTCGGGGCCAAAGATCACGATGGCATTGCCATCGCGCGAGTCAAGTAGAAATCAAGCCGCCCGGGAAGAGTTTGATCAATACGGAAACTGGCAAGCGAAAAAGTCCAGCCCGCCAAGCGGGCGACAGAATGTAGCCCACGGCGCAAGCCGTGGGGACTGGAGCGGGTCGCAATTCAAGCCCCGGCAGGGGCGAAAGAATCATCGTCTCGAACGGAAACCATTGGGTGAGATTTTTCTGTCGCCGCTACGGGGCTTGGCCTCTAACATTTCACTCAATCCCACGGCTTGCGCCGTGGGCTGCGTTTTGTCGGCCCTACGGGCCTGAGTAATCGAACCGCGCGATGCTTTTTCATTCACGATCAACGCGGGCGAAGGTGTAAAAAGACATGTCGCTAAAACTAGGGCAACTTCATCTCGAATCCATCCGCGGCCACGCAGAGCAGGACTATCCGAGCGAATGTTGCGGCATGATGCTCGGCAAGGCGGACGGCGATTCGAAGCGCGTCACAGAAATTGTTCCGCTCAAAAACCTGCGGCACGATGCCTCGCGCGCGCAGGAACTACTGCCTCTTGCCGACCAGGATCGGGAAACCGACAAGAACCGGTTCCTCATTGACCCGCTCGACCAATTACGCGTCGAGAAGGATGCCCGAAAGCGCGGCTTGGACGTTTTGGGCTATTATCATTCTCATCCCGACCACCCGGCCCGGCCTTCAGCTTATGACCGCGACCATGCCTGGCCGTGGTACTCTTATGTTATAATTGCAGTTGAACGGGGCACTCCCAAAGAATTGACCAGTTGGGTTTTAGCTGAGGATAGGTCAGCCTTTGGAGTGGAGTCGGTCGTCGAAGGCAATTAAGCAATCAGGTTGGGCAGCCAGCGGGAATCTTTCTCCCCTTCATTGCATCGAATCAGTAAGATTGCTGATTTGCTGCGGCAGCCTCAATTCCCCCGCTGCAGCCTCAAGCGGTTACGGCTATCCAACGTAAATCACCAGGAATTCAAGGAGAGATGATGTCGGTTAAGGTAATTATCCCCACTCCGCTGCGGCAGTATGCGGACAAGAAGGAATCGCTGGAAGTCCAGGCGAAGACGGTGGCGGAGGCGCTTGCTGCCGTGACCGCTCAATACGGCGACTTGCGCAAGCACTTGTACAATGAAGAAGGCAAGCTGCGCAGTTTTGTCAACATTTATCTGGGCGACGAAGACATCCGCTTCCTGCAAAAGGAACAAACTCCGCTGAATGAAAATGATGTGCTCAGCATCGTTCCTTCCATTGCCGGCGGCGCGGGCCTCCGCTGTATCTGTAGCTAGCCTGGGCTCCCTCCCCTGCTTCGGGGTGGTCAAATCCCGGGCCACTGGCAGCTCTCCAGTCATCAATACCAATCAGCAGTGCAGGAAGTGCCCATTGCAGTCGGCTTCCATGAGTCTGACGCATTCGCGGCACGAGCGGCACCTACGACAGTTTGAGGGCAAGGATGGAAATGGCTACAGTGACTTTGACTCCCGACCACGCAGTTGAGCAAGGATGAAATTCTTCGCTACAGCCGCCACCTGATCATGCCGGAAGTCGGCATGGAAGGTCAGTTGAAGCTCAAGAAGGCCAAGGTGCTCTGCATCGGCGCCGGCGGGCTCGGGTCGCCGCTGGCGCTCTATCTTGCCGCCGCGGGAGTCGGGCGGCTCGGCATCGTGGATTTCGACATGGTCGACTTCACCAACCTGCAACGCCAGGTCATTCACGGCACGAGCGATGTCGGCCGGACCAAATTGCACTCGGCGCGCGAGACCTTCTGCGAAATCAATCCCAACGTCGAAATCGAGGGCTACGAGACGCGCCTGACCAGCGAAAACGCGCTCGATATCTTCAGCGATTACGACATCATCGTCGACGGCACCGACAATTTCCCCACGCGCTATCTGGTGAATGACGCCTGCGTGCTGCTCGGCAAGCCCAATGTCTATGGGAGCATCTTCCGCTTCGAAGGCCAGGCTTCGGTTTTCTGCGCCGAGCAAGGGCCGTGCTACCGCTGCCTGTATCCCGAGCCGCCTCCGCCGGGCCTGGTGCCAAGTTGCGCGGAGGGCGGAGTTCTGGGCGTGCTGCCCGGAATCGTCGGGTTGCATTCAGGCGATGGAAACGATTAAGCTGATCTTGGGCACGGGCGACCCGCTGGTCGGGCCGCTTGCTGCTGTTCGATGCGCTGGCGATGAAGTTTCGCGAACTGAAGCTGCGCAAGAACCCCGAATGCCCCGTTTGCGGGACGCATCCGACCATCACCAATTGATTGACTACGAAGAGTTCTGCGGAATTCGTGGCGAGGAGCACCTGCCCGTGTTCAACTGGCATTCCGGAAATTACCCCTGCGGAATTGAAAAAGATGATGGACGCCCACGAGCCCTTCGTCCTGATTGACGTTCGCGAGCCGCACGAATTTCAGATCTGCAATATTCCCGGCTCGAAGCTTATCCCGCTGGGAGAGTTCCGAAGCGGATGAACGAGTTGAATTCCGCGGATGAGATTGTGGTGCACTGCCAGTCCGGAATGCGCAGCGCCAGGGCGGTTGAGCTGCTGATCAAGGCCGGATTCCGAGAAAATCCACAATCTGAAGGGTGGAATCCTGGCGTGGTCGGACCAAGTCGACCCTTCCGTGCCGAAGTATTGAGGGCGGAATTGCATTTGGCCTTGCTGGAATCCGAAAGAAAATGTCGGACCAGCAAGGGACGCCGCGATGAAGGACCGAGTGCGATGAGGTGAGAATTTCGGCGGCCGAACTTAGTCTTTCATGTCTGGCTGGTGAATTGCTCGCTCGATGTGAAGAGTCTGCGTCTTTGGGCCTTTTTCGCCGGTCGGAGGAGATTCGGGTTGACAGTATGTCGCAGACTCAAAGCGAAGTGACATCCGGTGTTTGATTTGACGACAAATTCGAAAATGACCACGCTTCTCAAGAGGATGCCCGGCTCGTCTCCCCTAATCTCAAATTTTCCCCTCCGTTGTATCTGTAGATAGCCTGGCTCCCTGCAATACGAGGAAGTCCAGGGTGCGAAACCTCACCTCATTCCCAATAATCTAAGATAAGTTGAAGCCTGATTTGTATGGAGGAATCATGACGAACTTCTTTCAAGACAACGCAGCAAGTATTGGCCGGACCCCCCTGGTCCGCTTGAACCGTCTGGCGGCAGGCTCGACGGCGACGATTTTGGCCAAGATCGAAGGTCGCGGGCCGGGATACTCGGTGAAGGACCGCATTGGCGCGGCCATGGTGTGGGACGCCGAGAGGCGCGGAGCCCTGAAGCCCGGCATGGAGATTATTGAGCCCACGAGTGGCAACACCGGAATCGCGCTGGCCTTTGTGGCCGCCGCCCGCGGCTATCCTCTCACCCTCACCATGCCGGAGACGATGTCTTTGGAACGCCGGCGCGTCTTGGCGGCCTTTGGCGCCAAACTGGTTTTGACACCGGGGCCGGAAGGCATGCCGGGCGCAATCCGTCGTGCGGCGGAAATCGCCGCAGTCCGATCCCAACGTTTTTTCTTGCCCCAGCAGTTTGAGAATCCCGCCAACCCCGCAATTCACGAGCACACCACGGGCCCGGAAATCTGGAACGATACCGATGGCGGCGTGGACGTCTTCGTCGCGGGCGTCGGCACCGGCGGGACCATCACCGGAGTTTCGCGCTACATCAAGAATACGAGGGGTAAGAAAATCATTTCCGTCGGAGTGGAGCCTTCGGCGAGCCCGGTCATTACGCAACATTTGAAGGGTGAAGCGATGAAACCCGGACCTCACAAAATTCAAGGCATTGGTGCGGGAATTATTCCCAAGAACCTCGACCTTTCCCTGGTCGACCGAGTCGAGCAGGTCTCGAACGAAGAGGCCGTGGATTCGCCCGGCGACTGACGCGGGAAGAGGGAATTCTGAGCGGAATCTCCTGCGGCGCCGCGGCTGCCGTGGCCGTACGCCTGGCCAAGCAGCCGGAATTTGCCGGGAAGACGATCGTCGTCGTCCTGCCCGATTCTGGCGAGCGCTACATTTCCACGGTTCTGTTCGAGGGGATTGGATGATCGAGGGGCGGGGAAGGACGGCAGTCCGATTAATTGCCTCGCACCCGCAGAATGACCTTGTGGAATGTGGCTCGCCCGGCGCAGTCTGGTGATGATTCGCGAGACGGGAGATTTAAACATGAGCAGCGAAAACTTGAAGTACCTGGCGCAGGAATTCCGCGCCAATTTAGATTTGCATCTGCCGGGTACGCAGCCGGACAGTCACGGCCTGCCCAGCCGCAAAGCCATTGGCGCTATCTGCCGCCGTTACCTGGAAATTCTGTTCCCGATTTATTATCCCGGCGAAACTAATCCGCCGGCGGGGCAGGATTCGGCGCAGCTTGCGGAGATCCAAAGCCTGTTGGTCAAGCAGATCTGCGCCGCGGTCCGCTTCGAATGTCTCCGCAGCGGCGAGGAGACGCCCGCTTTGCTCGAAACGCACGCCGCTGAGATCCACCAGCGTCTTGCCGGGCAGCTTCCGGAATTGGCTCAACTCCTCGCCACCGACATTCAGGCAGCTTACGACAACGATCCCGCCGCGCTTGGCCTCGAAGAAATTCTGCTCAGTTATCCCTTTATTGAGGCCGTCACCATCCAGCGCTTTGCCCACCGGCTGTATCTTCTCGATGTCCCGTTTATCCCGCGGATGATGACGGAAACCGCCCACAACCATACGGGAATCGATATTCACCCCGGCGCGTCGATTGGCGAATCGTTCTTTATCGATCATGGCACCGGCGTTGTGATTGGCGAGACCTCGATCATCGGAAGCAAAGTGACCCTGTATCACGGCGTCACTCTGGGCGCGTTCAATCCTCTCAGCAAGGATGAATCCGGCCAATTGCGCCGCGGTCAGAGCAACAAGCGCCATCCCACCTTGGAAGACCACGTGACGGTTTACCCCAACGCGACCATTCTCGGCGGGGACACCCACATTGGCCACCACAGCGTCATCGGTGGAAACGTCTGGCTGACGCACTCGGTTGCGCCGTATAGCCGCGTGACCGTTAAGGACCCCGAACTCCACATCTTCAATGCCGGAGATTCGATTTGGAGTCCCTATAGCGGCATTTAATGAGGATGTCGCTGATGTTGTGAAGATCCGTGGCAGGGTGGTGTGTGCTCTTAGGCCGCCTCCGGGTTGGGAACCAGCGCGCGGTCGACGGGCAACTCGATAACAAACTTCGTGCCGGTGGGGAAATTCTCTTCCACGCGAATCGAGCCATGGTGCTCGGCGATAATGCGATTCACGATGGCCAGCCCCAGTCCGGTGCCGGAGCGCTTGGTGGAGAAGTAAGGCAGAAAGAGGCGTTCCTTATCCTCGGGTGGAATGCCCGGCCCGCTGTCTTCAATTGTAATTTCCACGAGATCATGGTCGGGAGTCAGCGCGCTGCGCACCCAGATTTCTTTGCGCAGCGATTTCTCCATTGCTTCGGCGGCGTTATCGACCAAGTTCACGACCACGCGTTTGATCTGCTCCGAGTCTGCCTGAACGATCGGCAGGTCCGGGGCAAGGTCGCGGCGCAGGGCGACGTCATTCAGGCGCCCATCAAATACGTTCAGGGCGTCTTTCAAAATATCATTGATCTGCGCGGGTGCAGGGCGGGAAGTGGGGAAGCGGGCAAACGCCGTGAACTCATCCACCAGTGTCTTGAGCGAATTGACCTCGCGTCCAATCAGCGTGGCGCTGTCGGCCACCGACTTCAGCAACTCGGGCGGCGCCGAATCCTTGCCCATGCGTTCGACGAGGCGCAGAATGCGTTCAGTGGAAAGCTGAATCGGCGTCAGGGGATTCTTGATTTCATGGGCGATGCGGCGCGCCACTTCCTGCCAGGCGGCAGAGCGCTGTGACCGCAGCACCTCGGCCAGGTCTTCCAGCACCAGAACCGAACCCACCCTTCCGTGCCGCGCCTTGACCGAGGAGACAGTCAGGGCCATGAAGGCGCGCCGGCCTCCCAGGTCGATTTCCATCTGCTGCGTCACCACTCCCTGACGCGCTGCGCGTCTGAACATGCGCGTAATTTCCCGCGCGTCATCCGGGGTAAAGATATCGGTCAGAACCTTGGCGGGTTGGTTATGGGAATGTCCGAACAGCCGTTCGGCGGTGGAATTGAGCCGCGTGATCTGTCCCTGGGGATCAAATGAAATAACGCCGGTGGGAATGTTTTCGAGAATCGCTTCAATAGTATTGCCGCGCTCTTCCAGTTGCCGGTTTGCCTCCTGAAGATTGACCGAGGCGAGTTCGATGGCCCGCCGGTTTTCGAGAAGCTGCTGCGTCATCTGATTGAATGAGTGCACCAGCGCGCCGAGCTCATCATCGGCCCGCGCCACCACCTGAAAGCCCAGGTTGCCCTGCGCGACCTCGTGCGTGGCGTTGGCCAGCGCTTGAATCGGAACCGTGACCTGCTTCGAGAAAAACAGCGCAAACCAGGTGGCGATGAAGAGGATCAACACCGTAAGGAGTGCGAGGATGGAGACGTAGGCGCGCTTCTCGGCCTTGCGCGTGTGGCTCAAGTCGTCATATTTCCGCGTTTCACCCTGGATTTCGCTCGAAATCCGGGTCAATTTCGAGGGCAGGCGCATGACCCCGACGGCGCTGCCGAGATGCTCCCCGGCGTTGTTCAAGATCGGGTCCACGGAAATAAAGAGTTCAAATCTGCCGGCGTACCAATGGCCCATCAATCCCCTGGGCGGTATCGAGCCGGCAAGAATCTGGGGAAAATGGCTGAGGATCTCCGGGGCGTCGGGCCACGGGTCGCCGGCCTGGGCCAGGAGTTGTCCGGATGGATCGAAGCACATGGCGGCCACGGTTCCCGGGTCCGCCGCGACCTCCTGCGTCACCAACTGCGTCACGCGGTTTCTTTGATGGTTCTCCAGGGCCGAGATCAGGTCGTCATTTTGCGCCAGGTAGCTCGAGATGTGATCGGCGCGCTGCCCCGCCTGAAGTTCCAATTGCCGCACCAGCTCTTCCGCATCCTGTCGGATCAGGTCGAGCGGTACGCTGAACCACTTGTCGATGGTTCGATTCAGCAACCCGTAGGCGAAGATGAAAAGGAAAATGACTGGGACCATCGAAAGGCTCAGGAACGCCACCACCATTTTGGTCTTGAATCGTGAGCCGAGGTGTTCCTGCGCGCGTTCGACATAAAGTTTCAGCAAAATTCGCAGCAGGATTAGCGTGAAGATGACGAGGGCTAAAAAGATAAAGGCCGAAAGCACCGAAAAAAGGACGGTCTCTTCCGGATTGCTGGGGCGGATGAAGTCAAGATTCAGCGATGCCTGGCTCCAGCCCAGAAAGGCCAAAACCGGAACGAGGATCAGCAGCGCGATCAAAACGATCTTCCGGCGCCGGGTGGGGTCAGGGGTCATGGTTAATGCTCTAGTGCCTAATTGCTTAAATAGGCGAAATTATTCAATCCCGAGGAAGGGCGGGGCTTCAGCCCCGCCGCCCTCAAGCCGGCGCGCTGTAAGGCCTTCAGGCCCTGAAGCCTAATCACTTCAGGGGCTAAACAGGCTGCGGAAAAACTCGGGATTCGCAACGTAGCGGCGGCTTTATGCCGCCACCAACCCAATCGTTTCAACAGAGCAGTGGCGGGGTAAACCCGCCGCTACACGTTTTTCCGCAGCCTCTAAAGCCCGTAAAATTTTCTCTCGAGCTACGGCGGGACTAAAGTCCCGCCCTTCCCTCCACCGGCAAATATTGTCGCGAACTTCTGCAAGTTAGTCCTAGGCTGGGGTGGCCTGTTTGGGTCTGCATCGGGGTATCATCCGTTAATCAGAACCGGGCCTTGTAATTCCGCCCTCGGGACTTGCGATTCCGCCTCGGAGTTCTTTGCGAGAAAGACGCCGAGCGGGCATTCCTCGCAGTGCATCGCGTTCCGCTGGCAGTGGCGCTTGGCCGTTTCCACCAGCAGGGCGTGGAATTCGTTATACAGCTTTTCTTCCCGCGGCAGATGCTGGTGCAGAAACTCGCGCGCGGAATCGTAATCCGCCGCCGAGGGGAGCAGGCCATGCCGCGCTAGAATCCGCCGCGTATAGGCGTCTGCCACAAACGTGGGGTGCTTGCCCGCGTAGAGCAGAATCGCGTCGGCGGTCTCGGGGCCGATTCCTGTCAGCGCGAGGAGCTGGGCGCGCGAGACCTCCGGGTCCTGGGCGAAGAGCGCGTCCAGTGAACCCCGATGATGTTTGGCAATCCAATCGGCGATGCTGTGAAGTGCCCGCGCTTTTTGCCGGTAGAACCCCGCCGGGCGAATCAGTGTTTCAAGCTCTTCGCGCGAAACTTGCTGCATGCGGCGAAGGCTGAGCGCGCCGGCGTGGCGAAGATCCTTGATCGCGAGAGCGGCGTTCCGCCAGGTGGTATTCTGCGTCAGAATCGCGCCGCAGATGACTTCCCAGCGCGTGCGCGCCGGCCACCAACCCTGCGGCCCGTAGGTCTCGAATAGCCTGTCATAGAATTGGCGGAGGAGATTGCCCGGCTCCTTGCTCCCGTTTCCACTTGCCGTGCGCATAATTTCAAACGCTATACTTGGCGGGGGACAAAGTCAAGAAGCGTGGCCGGAGGGTACTGTTCAAATTTGAAAATGGCGCGGCGATAGCGGCGTCAGGGGCCGATGTAGCGCCGACCTTTAGGTCGGCACATGCTGGGCTAAAGCTCAGCGCTGCGTTCAAATTAGGGGACCAACTTACTTGACTCATTCCGAGGCGTGAGGTTGAGCCACGGAGTGGCGCGGTCAAGTAGCCCACGGCGAGCCCGCCGTGGGATTGCGCGCCCGGGGTCGAAAAATTCCCTTGGAGCCCCGGAGGAGGCGACGTCCGGAGGCCCGACACCACCCCTCCGGGGCTGGCAGGGGGTCTTGAGCGTGCGATTTCCCACGGCTTCACCGTGGGCTACATGACCTCACCCGCTCCGCGGGCTGGGGCAGGGCGGTTGGCCTTTTGCTTCGCGGTTGCGGAAAGACCATCTGGTTGGATGAATCAAGTAAATCAGTCCCCAAATTAGGACAGCACCGGCCAGAGAGTGGTGGTGCAGTTTGGCCTGCTGGAACCGGGTCTTGGTTCGCCGCCCCGTCGGAGATCGACGCCAGGGGCGAGGCACGGTTCCATCGGGAAACTTTCCCCCTGACATCTTGATGCTTGTAGGCTAGAATAGCCTCGAGGAAAATGCGATGATGCCGCATGCCGACGCCTCAACACGCCGCCCTTTTCTGCCGACATTTTGCCCGTTGGCCGTGAATCTCCCAAAGCTGAGAACTTACTGAAAACAAAGGGAAATTTTCGCCTTTTTCCCTTCCCAAAGCTGAGAACTTACTGAAAAGAAGCCAGTTAGCGAATTGTAAAATGCTCGATTCCCGAAGCTGAGAACATGCTGAAAACAAGCCAGTTACAAAAAACCGAAAAAAATGCAAAATACTCGAGAATTTGACCTATCCCGCCTGCCGAATTCTCCAGATCGGGGCGCGAGCGAACTGCACCACGACTGGCCAGAGGAGAGTTGTTCGGCTTGCGGTAGCGCCGGTTGACGCTATTTGCAAATGCCCAATGTGCCCGGATTTGCGTTGACCTCATGGCACGGAAGTGTTAATCAAGACACGCTTCATTTTCCAGCACGCGGTGCAATTTTTCGCGTGCACATGAGGATTAGGGCAGCCCTCCGGATCCTCACACTTCGTCTAGGAGCAGTATTCATGCGTCTTCGCGTTGTTCGGTGGTTGATGTTCATGGCAATCGTAGCTTCCATTTCATTTGCCGTCAGGGGGCGTTCGGATGAGTCGAAGGCGGCCAATCCCTGGCCTCCCGACTCGCCGCAATTCAAGCTCTACATGGTCGGCAACGCGCATATCGACATTCCCTGGCTGTGGCCCTGGCCGGAATCGATGTCCGTCGGACTCAGCACGTTCCGCTCGGCGCTCGACCGCATGAATGAATTTCCCGATTTCAAATTCACCGCGAGTTCGGCGCAGCTCTACGAGTGGGCCGCGGCGGCCGATCCCGGCATGATCGCCGAAATCCGCAAGCGCGTGGCCGAGGGGCGATGGGACCCTGTGGGCGGTTGGTGGATCGAGCCCGACGTCAACATCCCGAGCGGCGAGTCGCTGATTCGCCAGGGACTCTACGGCCAGGCGGAGTTTCAGCGGCTGCTGGGGCGCAAGGCGCTGGTGGGCTTCAATCCCGACTCGTTCGGCCATCCCGGCTCGCTGCCGCAGATTCTGAAATTGCAGGGCATGCAGGCCTATGTCTTCATGCGGCCGGGTGCAAAGGAAAAGGATCTTCCCGCCGACGTTTTCTGGTGGCAGGGAGCGGATGGAACGCGCATTCTGACCTACCGCATCTCCTACAGCTACGGTCTTCGGGCCGATACCTTGCAGGACAAGATGCACGATTACCTCACCAAGCTGCATGAGCCGACGAAGGACCTCATGGTCCTTTACGGCACCGGGGATCACGGCGGCGGGCCGGCAAAAGACGCCATTAACGTGGTCCTGGAGGCGCAGAAGCAGCCGGGGGCGCCGCAAATTGTTTTCAGCACGCCCGATGCTTATTTCCGGGACATCGCTCATGCCAAGGACTTGCCGGTGGTGGATGACGATTTGCAGCATCATTCCGTCGGCTGCTACACCGCGATGTCGCAAATCAAGCAGGATAATCGCACCACGGAAGCCGCGCTGGTGACAGCCGAGAAGATGGCGGCGCTCGCCAGCGTCTTGGTGGGCTTTTCGTATCCTAAAAGCGATTTCGTCGATGCCTGGAAGAAAGTGCTGCTGATGCAGTTCCACGACACGATGGCAGGAACCGCGTTGCCCGAGCAATACACGGTGGCCCACAACGCCTACGGCTACGCCCAGGAAGTTGCGAATCAGGCCATTTACCGCGCCGCGGAAAAAATTGCGTGGCAGATTCCCACCACCGATCCCGACTCCGATTACCTGGTCGTCTTCAACCCTCATGCCTGGGCCGCCAAGCTGAAAGTCCAATACGATTTGGGCTGGGGATTCCACCATGAGGGCAGCGTTCCCGACAACGCGCCGCTTGAGGACGATCGCGGAAATATCATTCCCCATCAATGGACGGCCGGGCAGACCATGGCAGGTGAACGCAAGGGGCTGGTATTCGAAGCCTCCGTGCCCGCCTTCGGTTACCGGCAGTTCCGGCTGCGCAAGAAGGGAAGCGTCCCCGCCACTGTGTCCACGGTCCAGGCGACCGAGAAGGGGATCGAGAACGAACACCTGCGTGTCGCCTTCGCCGCTGATGGAACGATCTCCATGTTCGATAAGGACGCTGGTGCTGAGGTCTTTCGTGGCGGAACGGGTGGGGCTCGCGCCGTGGTGATCGACGATCCCAGCGATACGTGGAGTCACGACGTTCGCGCCTACACCAAAGAAATCGGCGCATTCGGCAACGCGAGCTTCCGTGTTATGGAGAATGGTCCCGTGCGAGCCACGGTGCGCGTACGAACAAGTTACGGTGCGTCCTCAATGACCACCGATTGGACGCTTTATGCAGGCGCCCGGACACTCGAATCCAAAGTCGAGCTTGACTGGCACGAGCATCAGAAGATCCTGAAGTTCTCCTATCCGGTTGACGTGCAAAATCCCGTTCCGACCTACGAAATTGCCTACGGTTTCAAAGCCCGCAAGGCGAATGGCGATGAAGACCCGGGCCAGCGCTGGCTCGATGTCTCGGGCGACCGGGGCGGGAAAACTTATGGCCTTACGGTGCTCAACGACGCCAAGTACGGCTACAGCGTGCAGGATAACGACCTGCGGGTTTCCATTGTCCGCGGCGCCGTTTATGCCTTGCATCAGCCGCGCAAAGTGGAGCCCAACACCGAATACATCTGGCAAGACCAGGGCATTCAGACTTTCCGCATGGTGCTTGCCCCTCACTCTGGCGACTGGCGTGACGCGGGAATCGTTCGCATGGCGGAGGAGTTCGTGAACCCCGTGCCGGTGATCTACCAGGGAATCCACCGCGGGACGCGGGCTGCCGACGGGTCATTCCTTTCGGTTGACGTTCCGAATGTGGTGGTTTCCGATGTCAAGCAAGCGGAGGAGGGAAGCGATCTTATTATCCGCTGCTATGAGACTTCAGGGCTGGAAACGAAAGCATCGCTTGAACTCGGGTTGCTGCACCGTCGCTGGAGCGGAGTATTCCATCCTCTGGAGATCAAGACGCTGCGGGTTCCGGTTTCGCCAACGGGTAAGATTCGTGAGGTCAATGCGTTGGAGCAGTAATAGAAACCATCACTTTACCATGAGGTCCATGCCGGATTTTAAATTCAATGAGGGCCTCGAACCGCCCCGGCTGGCGCAGAGCGGTTTCGGCTCTGCGACGCGCGTAGTATGCCTCTCGAGTGTAATCGCGGAATAAAACCTTCAGCCTTCACCCTTCAGCCTTTATGCTAACGAATCTCATTGAGCATGGACATCGCCTGAATGACCGTCGCCCCCTCATGAACGACCGCCTGGCAGGCGCGAATCATGCGTGCCGGGTGGGGATGCTCGTAAATATTCCGGCCGTAGACAATCCCCGACGCTCCTTCCTGAATCAGCGCGTGGGTTCGCGACAGAATCTCGTGGTCGGTAACTCTCGGCCCGCCGCGGGGCAGGAGCGGGCGGGGTGCGGCGGCTTGCACGACGAGGTGATATTCGTCGAGGCTCTCAGCGATGTCGGCCTTCACGATGTCGGCCCCCAGTTCCACCGCCTGACGCGCCAGCGCAATCGTCTTCTGGATATCCGGATTCACCTTGAACCCGCCCTGGCCGTCGGGAATCAGCAGCATCGGCTCAACCATCATCGGCATTCCGTAGCGCTCGCACTGTGGCTTGAGGCGTGAGATGTTCTCGACGCAGTGCCGGTGAAGTCCGGGCACGCCGGGCACCGAGAAGAGGTTGAGGACCACGGACGCCGCATCCAGGGCCACCGCCTGCTCAACCGCCTGATCGAGCAGCGTGCAGAAGACCTCTTCCGGCGTGGGCACCATGTAAATGTTGGGGACGTCCACGCGAACCACCAGCGCGGGCTTGGGATTCTGCTTCAGGTTCTGGAGCCAATGCGCCTGGCCCGTGCTCACCAGAATCGCGTCGGGACCGGCGGCGGCGACGGTGCTGATGACCTTCTGCATGTTTTCGATGCCGGGAATCAGGTGTGGCACATTCACCGCGCCGTGGTCCAGCGCCACCTGTAAACACTTTCCGTCCTGGGCAAACAACCGGTTTAATCGCGGATTGACTGACATCTAACCACTCCTTGAAGAGGATGAATTCGATTCCAGATGATGATGGATTCGCAGGTCAATCCCCCATCGGGCAAGAGAAGACCTGCATTTGATTATAGTCTTGGATTTTGAATTTGGTCTACGCAGGGTAGTGTCCTAGTTTCAGGACCGTGATTTGAGTTTGGCAGGGGAATTGCCGGGGGAGTTCACTAACGGGATAGACCAGCGTTCTTTATCTTTTCCTCGGACGGCCCGGCGGTAGATAGTTTATGCCGATCTTCACACCTTCAAGCTTTTCGATGACTTCTTTGCGCCCATCTTTTAACCCCTGTTCATACATGGCCTCCAATACTTCTTGCAAGCGAACAGAGCGATAGAGATTCATATTTGCTGTAATCTCTTGGAGGGCCGAATGTACTTTGCTGCCAACATAGAGAATAACTCGCGCTCCGGAAGCAAGGTGAATGGTGGCCTTACGATAACGTGGTTTTTTAGGCATAAGCCGGCACCTTAACAAGGTAAATCTTCAAACGCAAGTGAAAAACACCTGGAGAAAACCTGAAAACCTGGGGCCACACTGTCCCCGGTTTTCCGGCAGTACCGAGGATCTTTCACGGACGGCGCGTTGTGATACTTCCCGCACCAGCAAATCGTTTTCTCGTTGAATGCCGGTTCCAGGAGGATAAGACATCCTTTGCACTTCGGATGCTTGGCCACGTCCGCCGGGAGGATCGTGAGGCCGCACATGTGGCAGTGGCGAAGTTGTTTCACATCATGCGGTTGGTTATTTCGACTGGTTAGATTTCAATGCTCTTATTCTAACATTCGGGCGGCCTTTGGCAAGGTTGGCCTGGGTATAACGTCTCATGACGTGATCGCCGTTAGCTTGGGACGCTTTTAGCGCGGCGCTATTGTGAGTGCAAATCTTCGAGCCGCCAGCCGTCGTCGTAGAGTTTTAGAATTGCCTCTGCGCTAGATGTGCGCCCGGGCGTGAGGAGTACGGCCTTCAAATCAGGCTGGAGATTATCACTATCAAAATCATACGTGAATTGAACGAGCTTGACCGAGCCGGCCGGCCCCAAAACCAGGGGACAGACGGAACGTTACATTAGTTTCGGAAACCCGGAAGAGAGGAAAGGGTGTCAGGAACGTGTGAAGAAATGTGTTTTGAGAATCGCGGGATAGGGATAAGTCGGGTTGCACGATGATTTCATTTTCGTGGTGCGGGAATCCCGGGTCTGGATGAGATTGCCGCGGTAGATGCTGAGGGCAACAGGATTTCTTCCTCCGTCAGTTTGGGCGCTTGGGCGCTCTTCAGCTACGCCGGTGCGAGCGCGGTTTGGGTGAGGGTGGGCCGTCGCCGCAGGGCGAACCACCGGGTTAAGTTATAACTCAGCGCCGCCCAGGTTGCCTCGAGGGTTGCTTTCAGGCGGCCGCGACAGCGGAACTGGCGCAGGCCGCAGCGCTCTTTAATCCAGGCGTGGGGGAACTCCGCGATGCGCGACCGTTGAGCGTAAATCTGCTGGGCTTCTTCCGTGGCCATCTTGGCCTTGAAAGCCACGGTTGCCGCAGATTCCTCGCTGCGTGTAATCGACCGCACCCATAGTGGACGCGCCTTCGGCGGCGCGCACTGGCGGCGCAGCGCACAGGTCCGGCAAGCCTCCCGCGGCGGGCGATAGACATGGACGCGGACCCCGTGCGCGCGGTTCTGTATCGCCCGGTGAGTCAGGATTTCTCCTGCCGGGCAAGTGAAGCAATCCTGCCCGGCATCATAGGGGAAGGCGCTGGCGAGAAACCCGGCGCTGCGGCCTTGGGCATCGCGTTCGCCGGGCTTCCAACTTTCCTGCCACGATCCATAAAAGTCCACGCCGCCGTTGGCCGCGGCCGCGACCGAAGCATGATTCGTATAGTCGCCATCGGCAATCACCTGGTCGGGGAGGCGTCCCAGCGTTTGCGCGCAGCGGTCCAGGGCCGGCGCCAGTTGGCGGTGATCGATGGCATCGGTCGTTGCTTCCACATTCACGATCAGCCCGTGCGCGGTATCGGTGACCAGTTGCACGTTGTAGCTGGGAACCGTACCGCCCTCGCCATTTCTCATGACGTGGGCTTCCGGGTCGGTGCCCGAGGCGCGGGCCACGAAACTCTCGCGATCTTCTTTCTTCTCGCGCTGCAAGCGCTCCACCTCGCGCACCGCAGCCTCCAATCGGCTCTGGCGCTCGCGGGCGGCACGCCGCCGCGCCACCACCTGCCGCTGGGCCATCTGCTCTTCTTCCGCCGCTTGTTCCTCCATCAGCCGAACCTGCTCGCGCGCCAATTGCAGGTGAGCGGCCAGCGTCTCCTGGCGGCGGAACGTGTTGCCGCCGGCATTGGCCTTGATCTTGGTGCCGTCCAGCGTCACCCGCTCCAGGGTGACCAGACCCTCCGCGCTCAGCATCCCCAGCACCTGCACGAACAGATCGTCGAGCGCCGCCTTTTGACCGGATCGGAAACCCGACAGCGTGCGGTGACTGATCGCCTCCAGCCCGCATAGCCACTGAAACGCCGGCTCATATTCACACCGCCGCGCCATCTCGCGCGCTGAACTGATCCCCCGGCTGTAGGCATACAGCCACAGACTGATCAAAACCTGAGGATCGGTATGCTCTCTCCCCGCTCGCCCCTCCACCGAGCCGATCTCGGCATAATACCGGCTCAGATCCATCCGCCCCACCAACTCCCAAATCGAACGCGCGGGATGATCCTCATCAATCAGTAGTTCGACATCAATTGCTCGCATTACCATCTGACGCCGATTTACCGCTGCCAATCGCGGCCGCCTAACCGCAGCGCTTCGAGTGTTTGTGCTCATGCACCCACTCTGCAACACAACTGTTACTCTAATTGCGAACTTATGTTAATTTCTTCACACGTTCCAGGTACCATTTTATCACCTGGAAAATACGATACGGAACGGAGGATACCAGAGAAATGATTCCTGCCACCATTCCTCCTCCCTTGAGCATCGACCGGGTGAGAATCCCCACTGATCCCCGCACCCGGCTTTGACCGTCACCACGCCGTCCCCCTCACGATAAGAGACGCGGACCGCAAACCCGGCGGTCCGCGCTTGCTCGATCGCAAAATCTGGAAGCGTTCTAAATCTGTCGATCGGAGCGGGCGGAACTTGCCGATAATCCTCGGCAGAGTGTGCAGGGCGGGGCTACAATGGGTTTTGTGGGAAAGGAGCGACTTAAAAATGGAGCACGAGTTTAAGGTTGGAGATACTGTCCAGTTGAAAAGCGGCGGTCCCGTGATGACTATTGAAGAGATTGGCCAACATGAGGCTAATGGCGTTGGCGCGAAGGAAAAGGCGAAATGCGTTTGGTTCAGCGGGGCAGTGGTCAAAGAGCGTCTTTTCGACCTTGGGACGCTAAAGGCGGCGACCGAGGTGGATGTTCATGCGGTGCTGCTGGACATCGCGTCGATGATCCGGAGGGACGACCGGTAAGTGTTATAAAATGAGACGAGAGGAAAGCACCGATGGAACCTGAGCCGGAATCTCGCAGGCTTCATTGGCTGATTGCCGTGGCCTTAACTGTGTGGTGCTTGTGCTGGCTTGCACAAAATGGCTACAACTACCTTGACCTGACGTGGGATCTGTTCTCCAAGTTAAAATGGCGATCGCTTGCGCTGTTTATAAATCCCTGTTTTGTGATTTGGCTGGGGTTGTTCTCCTCGGCAGTTTGGGCACCTTTTAACCTGCTAAGGTTCCCTTGGGCAAAGCATGGGCCGGATTTCGGTCGGGGCAAGGTTGCATTATTGGTGTTACTCGTTCCACCGCTTCTCGGATTAGCTTTGCAATTTGTTGGACCTTACTTTTATCCGATTACATGGGGTGGCGAGGATGGAAAGTCGATGTTCATGCGGTTCATCCCAATCCTCGGAGGTAAAGGATACGGTTGAGATACCGTGCAGCAGGCTTCCTGCGGCATCACTTTGCAACTGGGTTATTTCTCAAAACTTAACCATTGTGCAACGTGTCCCAAAGGACCCTTTGTGAAACAGCAGGTAGCGTGGACCACCGCTTTTGTGGTCCGCGTCCTTTCCGTAGGGATGATCCCCACCGTACCGTCTTCTGTTGCGGTGTCGAAACTCCGGCGTCGTTTTCTTTCGGATCGACATTTCTTTCGTCGAGCGTCTGCTCAAGCGGCGGGAGAAATTCGGTCGACCGGGTGAGAATGCTCGCCGATCCGCGCGCACGCATTTGATCCCTCCATCACCGGCAAGAGAAGACGCGGACCACAAGAGCGGTGGTCCGCGCTTCCACTCTCGTCCTCAATCTAAGATCGCCGATGCTACGACGAAGAGGCAATCAATACATGTTGACTACAAACGCCCTAGCCTCATGTAGTGCGACCCCTGTCAAAAATACGGTTAGCGCGACCAATCGTTTCTGGCAATCATCTCCAGTCCTTGGTAGCATGACGAATTGCCGGGCGCCGTGTGGGGCGCTTCCGGCCACCCTGAAAATTGCGAGGTAATCCGAATATGCGTTCATGGAAAGCATGGCTCGTCGTGGCAACGCTGTCACTGGTCTCCATCCTTCTGGTCGCTGGACCTCCCGCGCCCGATCACGGCGTCAACACGGCAAGCCTCGACACGACGTGCGCCCCGTGCAAGGACTTCAATCAGTTTGCCAACGGCGGCTGGATGGCGAAGAATCCGATTCCGCCTGCCTATCCGAGCTGGGGATCCGCCAATGTGGTTGCCGAACGCAATCGGGAAATCCTTCATGGGATTCTCAAAGATGCTTCCAAGGACACGATGGCGGTGAAGGGAAGCGTCGAGCAGAAGATCGGGGATTACTATGGCAGTTGCATGGATGAGGCCAAGATCAACAGTGAAGGGCTGAATCCCCTCAAGAAAGAACTAAAGCAGATCAAACACGTCAAGGACATTGCCTCCCTGGAAAAGGAGATCGCGCATCTCCAGAAGATCGGCGTGAACGTCTTCTTTGGCGTGGATTCGACCCAGGACTTCAAAAACAGCTCGGAAGTGACGGGCGAGGTGGATCAGGGTGGCCTCGGATTGCCTGACCGCGATTACTACACGCGCGAGGACGTGAAGTCGAAAACCCAGCGCGCCGAGTACGTGAAGCATGTCACCAAGATATTCGCGCTCATGGGCGACTCGGATCAGCAGGCTGCGGCTGAGGCGCAGACGGTGATGGACCTGGAAACCCAGCTTGCCAAGGTCTCGCAAACCGTGGTGGAGCGGCGCGACCCGCAGAACGTCTACCACCGCATGCCGCAGGCTGAACTCAAGACGCTCGCTCCCAGCTTTCCCTGGGAGGATTATTTTACCGCCGTCGGCCTCGCCGGGAAGGGCGATATCAACGTTACCGCCCCTGATTTCTTTAAAGGCATGGGTGCAGAGATCTCCTCCACACCCATGGAAAATTGGCGAGTCTATCTGCGCTGGCACCTGGTCAACGCCGCTGCGCCGGCACTTCCCGAAGCGTTTGTGAACGAAAACTTCCATTTCTACGGAACGATTCTGACCGGCACCAAGGAACTCCTGCCGCGTTGGAAGCGCTGCGTGCGGTCAACGGATCGTGCTCTAGGCGAAGCGCTTGGCCAGGCCTATGTCAAAAAGGCGTTCCCGCCCGAAGCCAAGGCGCGCGCTCTGACCATGGTCAAGAATCTTGAAGCAGCTCTTGCCGACGATATCAAGACTCTTCCCTGGATGAGCGAGCCGACGCGCGAGCAGGCGCTCAAGAAGCTGAATGCCATCACCAACAAGATTGGCTACCCGGACAAGTGGCGCGACTATTCGGCGTATCACGTTACCCGTAAGTCCTACGTCGCAAACCTCTCCGGCGCGGCCGAATTCGAGTTCCATCGCGACCTCAACAAAGTCGGCAAGCCCGTGGACCGCACCGAATGGGGCATGAGCCCGCCCACGGTCAATGCCTACTACAACCCACAGCTCAATGAGATCGTTTTCCCGGCGGGAATCCTGCAGCCGCCCTACTTCGATTTCACCGCTGATGACGCCTTGAATTACGGCGCCATGGGCTCGATCATTGGCCACGAAATGACCCACGGGTTTGACGACCAGGGCTCGCAGTTTGACGGCGAAGGGAATTTGAAGAATTGGTGGACCCCCGAGGACAAAAAGAATTTTGACGAACGGGGCGCCTGCGTCGCCAATCAGTTTGACGGTTTTGATGTGGAAGATTCCCTTCATGAAAACGGCAAATTGGTGGAAGGCGAGAGCATCGCGGACCTCGGCGGCCTTGCCATCTCTTACGCCGCTTACGAAAAGTCCCTGGAGGGCAAAACCCGGCCACCGGATATCGATGGATACTCACCCGAACAGCGCTTCTTTATCTCCTATGCCCAGAGCTGGGAAGAAAACATGCGCCCGGAATACTCCCGCATGTTGACCCAGGTAGATCCGCACCCGCTGCCGAAGTTCCGAGTCATCGGGCCGCTCTCGAACATGGAAGCCTTTGCGAAAGCCTTCCATTGCCAGAAGGGCGATGCCATGGTTCGTCCGGCGGGGAGCCGTTGCGGCATATGGTGAGTTTTTCGCTGTCCATAGATTGCTTTAGGATCATTCTATTGGACGAAAAATCTAATGTTTTGGTTGAATGTCGTAGCGCAGACCGCCGCGGTTGCGGTCTGCGGCTTTTCTGTTGTGGATAATTGGATCGTCCAAGAAGAGACGCGGACTGCAAAGACGGCAGTCCGCGCTACGGTTGCTTTCCTGTCCATCACATCTCGCCGCTAACCAGCGCTTTAATTCACCGCAACCATTAAACTCGACGGTCCGGGCAGGCGGATTTCGCGGACTTCACCAAAACCCGCCGCCTTCATCCACGCCCGGTATTCATCGTAGCTATACGTGCTGCCCGCCCGTGTTCCCACCAGCATATTGAGCGCAAACAGCGCCGCCTGCTTGGGCGCGGTCTTGTCTGCCTCGAGGATGAAATCCTGCATGACGACTCTGCCGCCCGAATCAAGCGCCTCGCGGCAGCGGCGGAAGAGATCATGGTTCTCCTCCGGGCTCAGCATGTGGCAGATCGCGGACACCAGGATTATGGTAAAGCCGCGGCCCAAGGCGTCGCACCGTAAATCGCCCGCGCGCGTCGTGATGCGGTCCGCCAAGCCGGCGGCATTGATATGACGATGGGAAATGGGCAGGACGGTGGGAAGGTCGAACACCGTGGCTTGCAGCTTATGATTTGCCTGGGCCAAGGCAATGGAGTAGGCAGCCGAGCCGCCGCCGACGTCAAGCAGACGCTCTTCCTGCGCCGTGCCCACAGCCTTCACCACCAGTGGCGCGCGTTCCGAAGCGTTGCGGTGCATGGCGGCGATGAAGGGCTCAGTCCAATCGTCCCCGCGATCGGCCATTTCCTCGCGAACCACTGAGGTGCCGGCGCGGACGCACTCCGTAAGGTTCGACCAACGGTGCCAGATGTTCGCCGTGTGCAGCAGACCCGGGCGGGCATAGTCACGGGAGTCTGCCGCGAAGAATCGCGCGGCGAGCGGCGTGTTGCGGAAGACCCCTTGCTGTTTCGTGAGCAGGCCCATGGCGGCGAGCGCATTCAGCAGCATCTCGGTGGCGCGCGGATGGGTCGAGATCTTCTGCGCCACTTCCGCGGCCGTGGCACCGCTTCCCACGGCGGAGAAGGCGTCGAGCTCCAGCGCCGTCAATAGGGCACGGCTTTCCATGAAGCCGCGCAGGGTCTGGTTCAAATCGTCGGGCAGCATTCCCGAGGCGTCCCGAGCCTTCTGCGCCGCCATGAATTTGGCGCGGTTGGACTCGATTTCGGTGCGCACGGCGGACTCTTCGCGATCCAGCAGGCGCTCAAGCGGCCGGCCTTTGACAAAGTGTGACTCGACAAGTTCGGGAACGTCTTCCGGTCGCACGCCCGAGTACCAGACGCCTTCGGGATAGACCACCAGGTTGGGACCGCGCTCGCACAAGCCGAGTGACCCGCAGGTGGTGACTTGGACGGTATCGAGCAGCCCCCGCGAACCAACTTCCTTGCGCAGGGCGTCAAGGGTGGCCTGGGAGCCCCGCGCCGGGCAGCAGGGAACTCCCTCAGGCTTTTTCTGATCGCAAATGAAAACGTGATAACGGAAGGGTTGCATGATGACCTCACAAACTGAGGATTCCGATTGGGCGGGCCGCTTCTGTCGCGCCGACTTGCGGAGGCAATTCAATCACCGATCGGTCGTGAAGTATAGCGCCGTTTGGGTGGGGAAGGGACAGATGATAGAATTACATTGTGCCAGTCGATACTCGCCTAACCTACGACGACTATTGCCTGCTGCCCGATGATGGCAAGCGGCGTGAGATTATTGAGGGAGAACTGTTTGTGACGCCCTCGCCCGAAACGGCTCACCAGAGAGCCATTGGCCGGCTTGCTGTTCGCCTCTGGCAATCCATCGAGAGCCAGAAATCGGGTGAGATATTTTTCGCTCCCTTCGACGTGGTGTTTTCCGAGTTCGATGTCGTCGAGCCGGACCTGCTTTTCATCTCGAACGCGCGCGCCGGCGTCCTGACCCGCAAGAATGTCCAAGGTGCCCCGGATCTCGTTGTCGAGGTTTTGTCGGAGAGCACCGCGCGCGTTGACCGCACGGTCAAATTGAAGCTGTATGGAAAGTTTCGAGTAGAGGAATATTGGTTGATCGATCCCGAAGGTCCCTCCGCCGAGATCTACCGGCGCGGGGAAGAAGGCTTGGAATTGGTTGCCAAACTCGCCGCAGAAGACGCCTTGGCTTCACCGATTTTCCCCGGATTCAGCATGCCCCTACGTGAACTGACCGCGTAAGCTCCCCCATTCGTTGACGCCCTTGAAACCCCTCTGTTACCATGAACAATTAACCACACGGAGGGATTCATCACATGCGGGTAGGTGTCCACACATCGATTGCCGGCGGGCTCGAGAACGCCGCCCACCATGCCAACAAGATCGGGTGCGACACTTTCCAGATGTTTTCCGCCAACCCGCGCGGCTGGCGCTCGGCGGGCCCCACCACCGCCGATTGCGAGGTCTTTTGCGCGGCGCGCCAATCCTACAGACTCAATCCCGTCGTCATCCACGACAACTACCTGATTAATCTCGCATCCACCGAGCCCGCGATTCGCGAGGGTTCCATCGCTGCCTTCCGCCGCGAACTCGACCGCGCGCTGGCTCTGAAGGCGGATTTTCTCGTGACCCATCCGGGCAGCGCCAAGGGAGGCTCCCCGAGCGCGGCAATTGCGATTTGTATTGAATCGTTGCTTCAGGCGTCCAACGGATTGAAGCTCGATGGCCTGACCATTCTGATCGAGAACACCGCCGGACAGGGAACGGCGATTGGCCGCACTTTCGAGGAAGTTGCGGAAATCATTGCCGGGGCGGAGAAGGAATTGCCCGCGGGCGCATGCATCGACACCGCGCACAGCTTTGCCGCCGGATATGCGATTCATACCGCGCCCGGACTCTCCAAGGCCGTCAAGCAGCTCGATGCGACAATCGGGCTCAAGAAGGTTTGCGTGATTCACGCCAATGATTCGAAGACGCCGTTTGAATCCCACGTTGACCGCCACGAACACATCGGCGAAGGCCAGATCGGAGCGGACGCCTTTAAGCGCATCGTTACGCATCCGAAGCTGAAGAGTATTCCGTTCATCTGCGAGACGCCGGTGGATGAGCCGGCGACGACGTGATGAATATCCGGATGATGCGGAAGCTCGCGGGAGTTTTACCCCGTGGTAAACGCTGACACCTGGTGGGACAGCCTCGTTCGCGACCGCTTTCGCTGGATTTTGGAGTTGGTGTTGGACGCGGTTTCCGACGACTATGTCACAGTCGAGATTATCGTCCAGACCATCAACGAGTGGGATGAAGGCAGCCGCCCCGATACGTGGCAGGCACGGAGCGCCGCTCCCTTGACCCGCCCGGAAGTGGTCAGAGCCCTGAAGGAGTTGACGCGCGAGGGATTTGTTCAAGCCTACGTCTTTAGTGGTCCGGAGGCCTACGCAGTGGAATTTGATTCCGCCCGCATCCGGGAACTGTGGTTCTTCCCGACAAAGCGTGGGATGAAAGCGGTGAGTGAATTTCCCGGGAAAGACTGAGCAAGAATCAATTAAGAATTGGGAATTAAGAATTAAGAATTGCGGAAAACTTGGTTTTTGATTGCGCGACTACCGTAATTCAGCTCTAGCAATTTTTCGTTATTTCCTTTTAGCTCGTAATTCTTAATTCCTAATTCTTAATTCGTAATTGCCTTATGGATCCCAACTACAACCCGCAGGAAATCGAAGCGAAATGGCAGGTGAGGTGGAAGGACGCGAAGCTCTTTGAGTCGGAAGCGGACTCGACGCGCCCGAAATACTACGTGCTGGAAATGTTGCCTTATCCCTCCGGCGACATTCATATGGGACACGTGCGCAACTATTCCATCGGCGATGCGCTGGCCCGCTTCATGGCCATGAAGGGCTTTAACATCCTGCACCCGATTGGCTGGGACGCCTTCGGTTTGCCCGCGGAAAATGCGGCGATCAAGCACCAGCGGCATCCCTCGGAATTCACCTTCAGCTACATCGAGCGCATGCGCGAGCAACTCAAGCGCCTGGGGTCAGCTACGACTGGCGGCGCGAAATTGCCACCTGCGTGCCGGAATACTATCGCTGGAACCAGTGGTTCTTTCTCAAGATGTATGAGCGCGGCCTGGCCTACCGCAAGAAGAGCCGCGGTGAATTGGTGCCCGCTGTGCGAAACCGTGCTGGCGAACGAGCAGGTGGTCGACGGCTGCTGCTGGCGGCACGAGGACACGCCGGTGGATCGAGCGCGAACTCGAGCAGTGGTTCTCAAGACGACTGCCTACGCCGAGCAACTGCTCGACGACATGAAGGAATTGGTCCGCTGGCCGGAGCGCGTGCTGGCCATGCAGCAGAACTGGATCGGCAAGTCCACCGGACGCATTAGTGGACTTTCGGTCGCTGAGCTCGCGAGCCGCTGCGCGTCTTCACCACGCGCGTGGACACGATCTTCGGCTGCAGCGCGGTCTTCCTGGCGCCAGAGCATCCGCTCGTGGCGGAACTGATCGCGAAATCACCGCTGCGGAGAAGCTGCGCGAGGATGTGGAGCGGATCAAATCCTCCGCGGTGCGGGCGCGCATGGAAGTCGAACTCGAAGAAGATCGGAGCCGATACCGGGCTTTACGGCGCAGAATCCTTTCAACGGCGAGACTGTTCCGATCTGGATTGCGAATTTTGTGCTGATGGATTACGGCACCGGCGCCATCATGGCCGTGCCCGCGCACGATGAGCGGGACTTCGAGTTTTGCACGACTACGGCCTTCCCATCCGCACCGTGATTGTTCCAGAGGATTCGACGGGACGCACGCGCCCGCCAAAACAGGCCTATGTCGAGTACGGAAAGCTGGTGAATTCCGGCGACTACACCGATTTCTCATCCACTCAGGCCATGCGAGGATGACCCAGGACGCGGAGGAGAAGGGCTTCGGCGAACTCACCGTGCAATACCGGCTGAAGGATTGGGGAATCTCACGCCAGCGCTATTGGGGCACGCCCATTCCCATTATTTACTGCGAACAATGCGGAGTGGTTCCTGTGCCCGAAGAAGACTGCCGGTGGTTCTGCCGGCAAATATCAAATTGACCGGCCGCGGGACACTCGCCGCTTGCCGACGTTGCCGAGTTTGTGAACACGACGTGCCCGAAGTGCTTGGGACCTGCGCGGCGCGAGACGGATACCATGGACACGTTTGTGGACTCCTCCTGGTACTTTTACCGTTACACCGCGCCCCACTTCGACGGCGCCGATGGATAAGGAAGCGGTCAAATACTGGTTCCCGGTGGACCAGTACATCGGTGGAATCGAGCATGCCATCCTGCACCTGATCTACATGCGATTTTTCACCAAGGTCATGCGGGATATCGGCCTGGTGGAGTTCTCGGAGCCGGTGGCGCGCCTGTTCACCCAGGGCATGGTGATCAAGGATGGCTCCGCAATGTCGAAGTCAAAAGGCAACGTGGTGGACCCGATGGAAATGTGCGCGAAATACGGCGCCGACACCGTGCGACTTACATGATTTTCGCCGCGCCGCCGAGAAAGACTTGATTGGAGCGACGCGGGAATCGAAGGAGCCGCCCGGTTCATTGGCGCGTCTACCGGCTGGTCGCGAAGCACTCGGAAAAACTGCAAGGCGTGGTGGCAGCGCAGTTGACGCCAGCGGAGGGAAGGTCTCCCTGAGTCCAGAAGAGAAGCGGCTGCTGCGCAAGGCGCATCAGACGCTGCGCCATGTGACCGAGGATATGGAAGAGCGCTGGCACTTCAACACCGACATCGCGAATACCATGGAACTGGTGAACGAAATTTCAGAACTCGACACCGCGGTCGAGGCGGGGAAGAGATTCGCCCGGGGATTCTGAAGACGTCACCTCGAATTCCTCAGCCGCCATCCTCTCGCTGTTCACACACCGCACGTGGCGGACGAACTCTGGGGAAGGGTGGCCGCGACCGCGGCGACCGCAGTGTTCCAGATCGGTCTGGTTGGCGACATCGATCGCCATTGCCTCGGTGGCCACAAGGCTTCCCGCACAGACGGGATCGAACAGGCAAGCCATCGCAGCGGCGCCGAAATCCGGGCAGCAGCCATCGTCCTCGCAAAGCAAGTCATTCTCACCCCCGGCAATAAAGGCAAATCGTCAGATCTGAACGTGGGGATTACGCGGCCAGAGCGCGCGCAGCTCTGAGTTGAAGTGGAGATGAATTGGCGGTGATCATGTTGTCAAGCACACGAAAGCCACACTCTTCGCCAATGAAATTGTTTCGGTAACTCAATACTGTGATTGAGTAAATTGGAGCGGTGCGTGCTGGTTATATGAATTCTGTTGTGCAGATCGTGTGAACTGTAAGTTGCATATGACGTCGCGAAATGTGGCCGAGCGCGGTGTGCTGGCGACCTCCCCGCGACGAAAATCGCCGAGGGCTCGAACGGCTTATCGCCCCGTATAAGCGTCGGCGATACGCAGGAGCCATGGATGAGAGATTGCGGCGGTGAATGCCAGCTGGGGATCCGAGAAGGCGCCATTGTCGGCTCGCCGGTCAGGCGCCCGCGTGTGATGACGCTCACACGGGCTCGCACGTGGCAGAACGTCCGCGTGATCGGATTGTCGCCTGCGCACCGCGGAGAGCGCGGCGCGCAATGACGCGACGGAGCCCTCTAGGCGAACGTTGCCGGGCGAGCGTGCGCCGGCACCGAGCGCGGTCAGCTTGGCCTCGGCGATTCGCGGCGCATCGGCGCCATGCCGCATTGGTGCAGGGGATGATGCGTCGCGCGGCACGTAGTGCAGCGCCTCTCGATCATCGCGGCGACCTCCTCGGCGCGTCTCGACGGTATCGGTGGCGACGTCGATCACGCCGAGCCTCACGTCCTTGCCGGCGAGCAGCCGCAGAGTTCCAGCGGCACTTTCGAATTGCGGCATTCGAGCGAGACCTGGTCGATCCGGCTCTTGGCGAGCGCCGGAATCTCCTCGTACTGCCGCCATCGCCGCCGAGCGTCGCCTTCCAGTCGACGTTGGCCTGATGCCGTAGCCGTAGCAGATGTGGACCGCGGTGGTGCAGGCGAGGCCCCGACCGCGCGCTGCAGCGCCTCGATGCCCCAGTCGCGACCTCGTCCATGTAGACGTTGAAGGCGGGCTCATCGAACTGGATGATGTCGACGCCGTCGTCTGCAGCGCGCGGGCCTCCGGTTGAACAGGTCCGCGAAGGCGAAGGCCATCTTGACCCGGTCGCCGTAATGGGCATCGGCGATGGTGTCGACGATGGTCATCGGCCCGGGCAGGGTGAACTTCAGCTTGCGGCGCGTGTGGGCGCGGGCGACGCGCGCCTCATGCGTGGACGCGCCCCTTCAGCGCCAGCGGCGCCGGTACGTCGGCACCATCGCCTTGTAGCGGTCGTTGCGGATGCCCATCTCGACCTTGTGAGCGAAGTCGATGCCCTCGACCCGCTCGAGAAACCCGTGGACGAAATGCTGCCGCGACTGCTCCCCGTCGGTGACGATGTCGATGCCGGCGTCCTCCTGCAGCTTGAGCGCCAGCAGGTGGCGTCGCGCTTGGCGGCGCCAGCTCCTCGCCCTCGGGCCTCCAGGGCGCCCACAGCTTGTTGGGCTCGGCCAGCCATT
>CAVTDA010000151.1:0-12615 GCA_963733285.1 uncultured Acidobacteriota bacterium | reverse complement strand
TTGACGTATTCCACCAGTTGGTCGACATCCTGGTCAAACGAACTACGGTTGCGAAGCACCGCGGGATCGAGCAGCGTGGCGGTAAAGCTGTTTCCCACGCGCTTCCCTGTCGGCCGGCTGCAACCCGCGCCGGAGAGCGCCCCTGCCAGGATATCGGTCGCCAGGCTCAGGGCAAATCCCTTGTGTCCGCCGAATGGAAGCAGGGCACCTTGGGGAGGCCCGATGAAATCGGCAGGGTCGATGCTCGGCCGCCCTTCCGAATCCAGAATGCAACCCGCCGGAACTTTCTTGCCGCTGTTGTAGGCGATGGTCACCTTTCCGCCAGCAATCGCGCAGGTTGAAAGGTCCATCAAAATGGGTGGTGCGGAAGCCCGGGGTATGGCGACGGAAATGGGGTTCGCTGACAATCTTCGCTCGCGGCCGCCCCAGGGCGCCACCAATTTTCCTGCGCCGTGAGTATTCACAAACATAACCGCCACCAGACCCGCCCGCGCCGCCATGAGCGGATAATCGCCCACCCTGCCGATGTGGCAGCATTGGCTAACCGAAATCGTCACCGCGCCGGTGCTGAGCGCCTTTTTGATTCCGTATTCCATGGCTTCCTTGGCGACGACCTGCCCCCAACCCCAGTTTCCATCCAGGATGGCAAATGCCCCGGCGTCCTTGACAACCGTCATCCGCGCTCCGATGTTGATGAGCTTCTCTTCCATCCAGCCTACATATTCAGGGATGCGCACCACTCCGTGCGAGTCGTGGCCTTCCACGTTGGCTTCCGCGAGCGCATCTCCAACGGTTCGCGACTCTACGACTGTCGCACCCGCTGCGTGAAATATATCCGCGGCGGTTGTTGCCAATTGAGCTGTAGTGAAAACAGGCATGGTCTATTGCTCCTCCAAATCGATGAGCGGGCATCTTACGGATTCTGCACATCCAACGGAATCCTTCGTGCTGCGATGTTCGGCCCTTCAATAATAAGCGTTCCCCGCAATGTTTCCGCCTTGATTTGCTGGCAGAAACATTTCCAAATCCAGCGACTTCTCTTCTCCCGGCAGCAGATCAAAATAGTTATCGCTATACATTACAAGATAAGGGGCTCGGGTGCTTCCATCGGGCCACTCGGCGCGCACGCGGACCAGCCTTGCGTACTTACCCCCACTTGCTATTTTCAGAACGGCGTGTGCCCTGGTGCCAGAGGCAACAGCGTGAACCTCAGTTGGAAGAGTCAAAGACGCTCGCGGTAAATCCTTCAAACTCTCAAATAGGGGCTTGTCACGCGCTGCCAGCAGGTCGTCAAAGGCGAGGGCGGGTTTTTCACCACTTGCCAGTGCGATCATCCGCATAAAGAGCGAGAAGTAGGATTTGGATACCGGGTTGGTCACAAATTCCTGATCAAGGCAATAGGGGAAGGTAATGCTGGAATCCCAAAACGCCTTTTTCAGAGTGTAACTGGGCGTATATCCGGTGAAAGCCACGGTGTGCCCCTTACCGTAATCACCCGCCACGAGTAGCGGGAGTCCGGAGATGGTCATGAGCTCATGAGCGCCCGGCCGCACGTCCACGGCGTTGAATCCGCCGATTCCATAGGTGGCAAACCCCATGTCCGTCCACCCCGGCCCGGCCGTGTCTGTAACGCGGACGGTATTGAAGGGCTCGAAAAGCGGTTGCATCGCGTCAACGGCGAGGGGGCCAAGGATCACATCGTAGTGGCTGTGCAACTTCACCGGAACGCATCCGCGAGCGGAAGCATATCGATCATAGCGGCGCGGCCATACCCACCGTGAAAGCTGCCCTCTCCACCGGTGTGAATAAAACCTACGCCATCGTGAATGGCCCGCCGCAATCCGTCCGCCATGTCATTGTCCATCAGCTTCCAGAGCGAGTCGAGCGAGGCAAGCCACACGACATCATACTTGGCGCGAATTGTGGCTGAATTCTTGAGTTCGGCAAGGCGTGGCAGGGATTCGTCATCGATGACGTCCACCTGCACGCCCACTGCCCCTGCCATCTCCGCGATGGGCAAAGCGAATTTACTCTCGCCAATGAGAAGCATCCGGATGGGCCGAGAAAACAATCGCGGGGTGACCTTGATGAAGGTGGTGTTTTCAGCCGTTAAGGGTTCCCCGCCCTTCGCTTCGGCGCGGGCGCGCAGAACGTAGATTCCGGGCAGGTCCGGGGTCATCCAATCCACGACGCTGGCTTGCCGGCTCGAATCGTCCCCAGCGATCGCCTCGGTATCCCGGCTCCAAAGTTTCCGGCCCTGAAGGTCCAGAATTTCGCAGTGCAGCTTGAAGGGCACATCGCGGCGATAATCATTTACCACCCAAACGGGAATCTTGAGATGCGTACCGGAAACCTGTGATTCCAGCGCCTTCTCGTAGGCAAAGCTGACAGCGAACCGCGCCTGCGCATTCTTCAGATAGTAATACCCCATCTTGGGAACGCGGTCATAATCGAGGAAATTGAAGCGAATTCCCGGTGTCACCTCGCCATAGGCCCAAACGCGCGTTCCATTGATGGAGTGGTATTTCTTGCGGCGATAGCTTTCCGTCGAGTATTTGAACATGAAAGCCTGATAGAGCTGCGAGTCGTCCACCAGCTCCTGCGCAGATTGCACATGGCGGTCCACAAATTGATTCAAACGGTGCAGAACACTGTAAAAGCCCCTTGTATTCGAAGCTGGTTTGATATGCGTAGCTGGGGATATCAATGGGAAGGTTAAACCAGCGGGGAAGATCCGCAGGCCGACTGGACCACAGCTCATCGGGTGTCAAAATCTTTTGCAGGGTTTGCAACGACGGCATGGCGATACCGCCGTACTCGGAAACAAACTTCGCGTTGGCATTGAACTGCTCCTGATATCCTCCGCTGATTCCCATTCCCGCATTGGCCATCCAGAAGTGCTGCTCGCCCACATCGCACAGGCTGGGGTGGTAAATCGTCCCGGGATCAAGCTGCTCCACGAGCTTTTGCATGCTGTCGGAATACTCCTGGTAGCCGAACTTTCCCCAGTCTTCATCACCGTCTCCCCAACCCGCGCCCTTAACCTTCGCCTCGGCAAAGGCGGCCCAAACAATGATCGAGGGATGGCCGCGAAGCTGAATGATGATCCGGCGGATCTGGTCGAGCGACTCCTTGACGAAAGTTTCACGACGGGGATTGGAATAAGCAAGAACCTCCATGGGTCCAAATTGCGAAAAGGGAAATTCGAAAATATCGAGGATTCCCATGCGGTCGCAGAGATCGTAAAAGTCCGGCTTCTCAACCACCGTAAAGGCCACCAAATGGTTCAGGTTGGCAGCTTTGTACATTTCCAGGTCTTTCGCGTAGGTTTCGTGTGTAGGCTTGCTGCCGTAGTAATCGGACATGGGATACCAGGCGCCCTTCAAGTACAGGCGCTGGCCGTTCAGCCAGTAACACAAGTCGGCATCGCGCGTGATGGTGCGAATACCGAAGACTGTCGCATGGGTGTCCGCTTGTTGGCCGGCGGGAAGTGAAATTGTTGCCGTGAGTTTATAGAGATTCTGCGCGCCCAGATCCCATGTCCACCACAAGTGCGCATCTTTCAATCGAATTTCTCGCGCAAAGGCGTTCTCGCCCGGATGAGCCGGCAAGCTTTGCAGCGGCAGGGAGACACTTGGGCCGGCAAAATTATCCGGCGAGATTTTCAGGTCGAGCTTGGCGCTAATCTCCTGCGCCGAGTAATTGTGGACCGTTCCGGAAATTTCCAGCCTTGCGGTGCCATCGGAATTTATCGATTTGGTGGCTACAAACAGGTCGTCGACCGTACTCGCTCCCGACGCAACCAGCTTCACATCACGGAAAAGTCCCATGGGAAATGCGGCGTTGCCAAAAGCGGGAATTCCATCCCAATAGGGCCCGAGCACGTAAGGCGGATAGGAGAGGCGCATGACGTGCCGCGGGGCAGCCATGGTCCACTCGCCCTTCAGGTACTCCAGAAATCCCCTGCCCTTGGGAATCCACGGGCAGGTGACCTTCACAACCAGCAGGTTTTCCGCCCCGTATTTCAGCTTGACGCTGACGTCGTACGAAAACGAAACATACGCGCCCTCGTGATCGCCCAGCTTCTCGCCATTCAGCCACACCGTGGAGAAGTAATCCACGCCATCAAATTCGAGCCGCAACAGTTTGCCGGCGTCGCTCCTGGGGACAACGAAGCGCTTGCGGTACCACCATTCCTCTTGATTCACCAGAGTCAATTGCTTGCTCTGATAGTAGAGGTCCATCCCCTTCAGGCCGATTTGCCGTTGCACCTCCCCCGGAACCGTGACCGTAGAAAAGGCGCTGTCATCAAATTTGGGCAGATACGCTTCCTGCTCCACTCCCTTTTCCATTGGGAATGAACCGAGCGTCCAGTCCGGCCCACTCAGCAGTGTTTCCGTTGTTGGCGAAATGGTGAGAAGGTTTGCATGACCTTGCGCACGGGACGAGTTGGGAGCGAGAAGGCCGGTGAAGGCGGCCGCAACGAATAGAACCATGAGGGATTGCTCGAAGCGGCGGTTCATAGGCAAAGGGTCCATTTGGCGGGATGCCACTGCGCGGACAGCATAAAATGTCCTGTCAGGATTTTCGATTCGTAATCCGGCGCCCGAAAGTATACACCCACTCATCCACCTGTCACTGTTTGAAGCAAAAGGAAACTGAATACTGCCGTCTGAAGGCTATTCTCTGAAGGTTTCAGAATTAATGCCGGGGTCGACTCCCGTGGCGGAGATATGCCGGAATCTAGCTCACTTACCATTCCGGCGGCAGATCGTCCCAATGATCGGTCCGAAACGGCGATGCGGGCAATCCCGCATGGTTGTAAATGCTGGGCCGCGGATTCATGCCCCACGCGTAGCGGACCGCCACCGGATGGGGGACTTCCCCACTGCTGACCACCACCGTATCGCCATCAATTTTCGCGTCCGCTCCCACGAATTTATGATCTTCGCCGGCAACCTCGAATCCCGAAACCGAGATGATGGAGAGGCTTTTCGCCGTCAGGCCGCCGTCCGAATAACTGAAGTGCAGGCGGATCGCTCCACCTTCGATATCCATCGATTTATAAATGGGCCCCGAATAGACGATGTCGTGACCATAGGCGCTTCCCTGGGCTGCCAGTGACAGTCGGTAGCCGACATCCTGCTTATCCCGCGGATGAATATCAGACCCATCACCGATATCAATCGTCACCGCCATAGCCGTCTTCGGCAGGGATAACGTCATCGATTGCGCTTCGCGGAGTTCCGGCCAGCGCCATTTCAGCGTATGAACGCCCCAGTTGGCAATCTGCACAAAGAGGAAGGGAAAATCGCCCTCACCCCACGCTTGCCTCCAATCTTGAACCATGGCGGGAAACAGCTTCCGGTACTGGAACGGCCGATCCGTGTTGGACTCTCCCTGATACCAGATCACCCCGCGAATCGTGTAGGGCGTGAGTGGATTCACCATCCCGTTAAACAGCGCGGAAGGTAGCGCAGGATCGGCCCGCGGATCCTTGGGAGGTTCCGGCGGCGCCGGAAGAATCTTTCCGTCGGCTTCCGACCGTTCCGACTCCGCGCGCCAGTCGGCCAATTGCTTGTTGTAGTCGGCAAAAACCTTCGTGTAGGTTGCAAGGAGCTTTGCGCCATTATCCAGGATGGACTTAAATTCTGGATTGGACTCGAGTGTTCCGCGGCTGGTCCATGCTTCCGCGGTGGTGCCGCCCCAGGAGGAGTGAATTAATCCCACCGGGACGTTCAAGACCTTCTGCAAATCGCGCCCGAAGAAATAGGCCGTCGCTGAAAAATTGCTGATGGCCTCTCCCTGGGCGGCTACCCAGCTTCCTTTCACGTCCGTTTGGGGCTTTGTGGCCGCAGCGCGCTGGACCGTGAACATCCGAAGCGTGGGATAATTCGCGCTCGCGATCTCCTCCTGATAATTGAGCACCCCCTGGCTCCAACCTCCTGCGGCCGGAGCCACGGGCATCTCCATGTTGGATTGGCCGGAGCAGACCCAGACCTCACCAACGAGCACATCGTGAACGATCAGGGTGTTCTTGCCGGAGACAGTAAGCGTGAAAGGTCCACCAGGGCGGAGTGGTCCAATTTTCAATTGCCAATGACCCGCAGTATCGGCGACAGCCACGGCGCGTTGATCCTGGAGACTCACGGCAACCTGCTCGCCCGGATCCGACGTGCCCCAAATATTCACCTTCACGCCCTGCTGCAAAACCACTCCGTCCGAAATCAATTGGGGAAGCTTTACGTCCGCGCGAAGTTCGTGCGCGCCGAACATCAGACACATACCTGCGACAATCCCCAACCACCGATGCTTCAACATGACATGCCCCCTCGTCCGCTCGGCACAGCATTGCGTACGGACTGCACGCCATCTGGCCGGACTCAAGGCCCTCCCCATTCAACACGAATTAGGGCTTCAAGACCTTGACCACATAATAGGTGACCGAGTGCGGAACCTCTTTGTACCAGTGCGGAACTCCCGCGGGGATCACGATGACGTCTCCCTTGCTCAAGTGGTGAATGGTGCCGCCCTCGATGCCCGTGCCCAGCCACTGGCCTGGCTTGGTCAGCTTGCCTCCCATCATTTTTCCGCCGGTGACGAACGTCGCGTCTCCGTCGACAATGTAGAAGACATCGGTCTCCTTCTCATGCAGCTCTGAGTGTCCCGCCTCGGGTGCGGTGCGCGCCCAGAACCAGCAGGTCCTTGGCGGTAACCAGCGGGCCGCCTTTCGCCAGGGCAGCTCCCACTTTTTCGTGACCCACGTAGGTGACCTCAGATGTTCCGGCCCCACCCGCCATCGCCCACCCGCCCGCCGTGATGAAGGCGAAGAGTATGATCAAGATTTTTGGCTTCATCGCAACCTCTCCCTTTATGCCCGGCCCTCTATTCGGCCGATGCGGCATAAGTAATATCTTCACTACCATCAAGATGTCAATTGTGTTTGCAGATTTTGGGCGCACGGACCAAATAAATCCCCCGCTTTGGCAGGGTAGACTCGCCGCCAAGAATTCAAACTGAACCCCCCGCTCCCGTTTCTTGACAGAATTCTGATTCCATTTGAGAATGATCTGCGCGATGCATACGGACCCGAAATTCCAAAAGTCCCTTGCACGCCAGTAACAGCTCAAGCCGCGGTAGCTCAGGTGGTAGAGCGCAGCCCTGAAAAGGCTGGCGTCGGCGGTTCAACTCCGTCCCGCGGCACCACTCCACCGTTCAAATCTCCTGGCCAGGACTCCAGCGACTTCTTTATCTTGAAACCCAACCGAAGCGGCAGCAATTCGCTTTGTTCCCCCAAATGATCGCGCACGGGTTCGTCATCTCATAGCAGAAGCCGGATGCGCGGGCGAGTTCAGCCGGGACCTGAGGCTCGCGCTGAAGTGGCGCGAGCCTGAAGCGCCCGAAGCCAAATGAGTAGATTGAAGACGGCCGGCTGCTCCGTTTAGAAGCCAACCCCGTAGAGCCTTGTTCCTTCGGTAGTCAGCAACTCCAGCCTGACAATTTTGGCGGAAAGAAAAATATTGCCCCCCGCGGGAGAATACGGGACGGAGATTTCAATGGTCTCGCCCGGGACGTATTCCGCAGGGACTCGTGAACGACAGGCCGTGGCGGGATGTATTCCGTGTCGTGACGACATCCTCCCCAAGGCGGGGACTACGGATACAGGCCTTGATTCGCAGTCCCCGGCGAGGTTCGCGGCGCCGCTCATTGCGGGCCGCTGGAGCTGAAGGTCGGGCGTGTTGAAGCTGCGGCTTCTCTCCCTGCGACTTGCTCCAGAGTGAAGCGTCGCAGCAGCGCTGGCAGTTGCGGGAGAGGTGGCGATTGGTTTCCAGCAGTTCCAGTTCAAAGTGATCGAGGTAAACAACCTCGCGGGATTTACAGCCATTGCACTCCAGCAGCACGCAGGAAATGACACCAGAGCCAACGGCAGGCTCGGGAAACACGATCCCCCAGATGTCGGAATTGGCATTCAGGAATCTGACGACGTACGAATAGGTTTCACCGGCTTTTTCCAGTTGTCCCAGGACGCGGGCATCCGCCTCGAGGCCGGTGGAAACACACCGAATCGACAGTTCCTGCTCGGCCACCAGCATGCGCCTGGAGAGCGATCTTCGCTCCATCATGGCTGACCGTCAACGTATGGGCGTGGTCGAAAAATTGCAGGCCCAGGCAATCGATTCCGCCGACCTCGATGGGAATCTCGATTTCAACCCGCGTACTTCCGTGCCCACTTTCGCTCACCGTTCGTATTGTGCCGTCTTGATGATTCATTGCCGCCTGCACAGTTATATCAAATGGAATCGGCCGATTTCCTCGCGAGCTTAAATCGAATCCGGCGTCTCCACGGCGCGCGCCGCCAGGATTTGTTCCCGGATCGCCTCGCGATGCTCGGCGGATATCTCGATGAACTCGACGCCGACCCCAACGCCGGGCACGCAGTAGCGGACTTCGCCGCGAATCTTGATCCAATCCGGCGAAGTAGGGAGGCGGAATTCCAAATTCAGCACCGAGCCTTCGGGGAATGAATCCGGCGTGTTAATGAACATGCCATTGGGGCTGATGTCCGGCACGCGAACCGGAACCACCTCACCATGGCCCTCATAGACGAGGGATAAATCACGATAGGGTGCGAATCGCGCCTCGGCGCGCAAGGGAGTTCCCGGCGTATTTCGAGCTGCTGAGTTCATGATTTGGGCTCTCCTTAGGCGGCGCCCTGGATTAGTGATCCGCGCATGCCGGGCTGAACCTGCCGCGTACCGGCTCCGCAATAAGGGCAGAAGAGGAAAGACGGGGCCAGTCCCTTGCCGCAGTTCCGGCAACGATGCGTCTGGGCATTTTCAAAAGGGCACAACGCGCAACACTTCCTCCAGGGTCGTCAGCCCGTTCTTGACCTTTTCCAGAGCGTCTTCCTGCATTAGGCGCATCCCGCCGCTGCGGGCCATATTACGAATTTCCTCGTCCCGCATCCCCGTGCGCACGGCGGCACGCATCTGCTCGTCCAGGACGAGAACCTCGTAAATTCCCATCCGGCCGTTAAAGCCGGAGTTGTCACAATGCGCGCAACCGGCGGGCTGATGAATCTTGTTGCCGAAATCGACAATCCCCGCGGCCAGAAAACGGGAAGCGTAATCAGTGCTCATCGGGATGGCGTCGCGGCAGGAACAGAGCTTACGGACCAGGCGCTGCGCCACGACCGCGCTCACCGAGGAGGCCACCAGGAAAGCGGGGGCTTTCAAGTCTATGAGGCGAGTGACGGCGGAAATGCTGTCGTTCGTGTGCAGGGTCGAAAGAACCATGTGCCCGGTCTGGGCGGCTTGCAGGGCGATCTCCGCGGTTTCGGAATCGCGAATCTCGCCCACCATGATGATGTTGGGATCCTGGCGCAGAATCGACCGCAGGCACCCTGCGAAGGTCAGGCCGGCCTTGGGATTCACCTGCACCTGATTGATGCCTTCAATCTTGTATTCAATGGGATCTTCAACCGTGATGATGTTGACGGTGGGGTTGCGAAGGGAGTTGAGCGCCGAATAAAGTGTCGTGGTCTTGCCGGAGCCGGTGGGACCGGTGACCAGAACCATTCCCTGCGGCCCCGAGAGCGCGGCATTCAGGGCCTTGGCGTTTTCTTCGCCGAATCCCAGGGTGGAGAACGCCACCCGCGTGGCGGCGGGATCGAGCAGCCGCATCACCACCTTTTCCCCATAGTGCGTGGGCAAGGTGGAGACCCGCAGGTCAAGATTGAGCTCGGAAATCTTCACCAGAAAGCGGCCATCCTGAGAATTGCGGCGCTCGGCAATGTCCATATCCGAAAGAATCTTGATGCGGGAGATCACCGAGGCTTGAAGCTCCTTGGGGATGTTTGTCAGCTCGCGCAACACGCCGTCGACGCGAATCCGCACGGTGGTGGACTCACCCTGGGGCTCAATGTGAATATCGCTCGCGCGCCGGGTGGCCGCGGCGGAGAGAATCGCGGAAACAAGGCGCACCGCGGGAGTGCGCTCATTGCGGAGTTCGGCTTCAAATTCTTCCATTGCCGCCTTGCTCTTTTCGCTGGAGCCGGCGGTGAAGAACTGCATCGTCGAGACGTCAACCTGCTCGATAAAGGGAACGTCGTCCCGGGAAACCGCGGGTTCCTCGGTCTTTTGCGCGTAGCACTTCTCAATGGCCGCCAGGATGTCGTGGCGAAATCCCAGTCGCGGCGAGATGTCCATTCCCGTGATGAAACGCAGATTGTCGACGGTGGCAAGATTCTGCGGCTCCGCCATCACCATAATCATCCGAGTGCCTTCACGGATAAGCGGCAGGACGCAATACTTGACAGCAGTGTCGCGGGGGACGCGCTCCAGCGCGGCTTTCTCCACCGTGGCAAGGCGCGGATCGACGAAGCGGAATAATGTCACTTCTTCCAGCGCCGCGATCAGGTCGTCGCGCGAAACCAATGCACGCTCCAGCAACAGCTCCCCCAGGAATCCCACTGCACGGCCGCTGGCTCCCTGCTCCTGAACAAGTTTCTCCACGTCTGCGCTGGAGATCCGCTTCCGTTCCACCAGGGCTTGGCCAAGACGTTTTCTCTTCATGGAACTCCAATTACGCGGCAAGTTGAGGGGTTTCGCTCATCTACGAGGGCGCGGGCAATCGCCTTGCCAACGTCAAAAACCTCCATTCATGCCCGCATGTGTGGTCGGCCGATAAGGTTGGTTTGACTTGGGACAGAATTACTTTTTGCAAAAGGCAATTTCTGGTGCATCGGACTATCGTTCCACGCCAAGTGAGATGCCTTCCGACGCATAAAGCCGGTCCCGGCCCGTCGTTCGATGCGCCCAAAAAACCGCCTCAAGCAACACTCGTTGTCGAAGGGAAATCAAGATTGAGCGCATTTTCGCAATACCTCCGCCCCAAGCACCGGCTTCTGGCGACCCCGGACTGGATTTATCAGCACCGGATGACCACGATCTCGGGAGGAAACCCCTCGATCCGCGAAGCGAATGGTGACATTTGGGTAATCCCGACGCGGGTGGACAAGGTAAGCGTGTGGCGCGTCAGTGTGCTCACAAGTATCTTGCGCGAAAATCTTTCCCCGAAGTTGCCGACCCCCTCCGGCCGGAGTCTGCGCCCGCCCCGTCGCGCCCAATTTTCCGCTTGACAGATGTAGCCTATCATGATAATCTTGAGCACAGAGCCGGGTCATCGGTCAAACCCTGGCCGATGCCGGAACATTCCGTGCCGGAAGCGAGTCACAACCCGAGTTTCATCGACCCTACAGGCGTACGAATCCGTCATGCTTGGCGCCTGGGTGTTTCATCCTGCACAACCGGGTGCAGGCGATCACCACTCTTCCCCGCAATGCTCAACATGAAAACGTCTCTTAAAATGAAGGTCTATCCGGGTAAGTGCTTTAGAATCAATGCACGTTTAGCGGGGTCTTACAGTCATGCAGTCCGCGCCGTGGTCCCCATCCTCACCGGCCGCCCCCACGCCCTCGCTTCGTTGCGACTTCGATCTGCCTCCAGCTATAATCCTTGTCGAAGGGAAATCAAGGATGAGCGCATTTTCGCAATACATGCACCCCAAGGACGAACTTCTCGCAACCATGGGGCGAATTTATCAATACCGGATGACCACGACCTCCGGAGGAAACCTCTCGATTCGAGAGGAGAACGGCGACATTTGGATCACGCCAACGCGCGTAGACAAGGGAAGCTTGCGGCGCGAAGACATCGTTTTTGTGGGCAAGGATGGGAGAGTGGAAGGCATCCATCCTCCTTCTTCAGAACTACCGCTTCACCAGGCCATTTACCGCGAACGTCCCGATTTGCGTGGTCTGGTTCATGCGCACCCGGTGGCGCTTGTTGCCTTCAGCGCCATCCACCAAGTGCCTAACACGATGCTCTTCCCCAAGGCCAAGTCAGTTTGCGGCCAAGTCCTGTTTGCGCCTTACGAACTTCCCAGCAGCGCGGAGCTGGGACTACGACCGCGGGCAAATTCAAGGAGGGCAGTGACTGCGTCATCCTGGAAAATCATGGAGTGGTTACCGGCGGGACAAGCCTCGGTGACGCGTTCCAAAAATTCGAAACCCTCGAATTCGTGGGGCGGACGATTATCAAGGGGCGGCAACTGGGCGACATTCGATTCCTGACGCAGGAGCAGATCGATCTCGAGAGCGCGCGGCAGACCACGCTGCCCGAATTCAAGCGCCAGGCTCCCACGAGCCCCGAAAAGGATCTGCGCCGGCGACTTTGTGAATTTGTCCATCGCGCCTATCGCCAACGCCTTTTTATCAGCACCCAGGGGAGCTTTTCCGTCCGCCTCGACGCCTCATCGTTTCTCATTACGCCGTACCAGGTTGACCGCGGCACGCTCGACCCGGAGGAAATGGTTCTGATCCAGAATGGCAAATGCGAAGAGGGCAAGACGCCAAGCCGGGCGACAGGCGATCACGTGGCAATCTACCGTCAGCATCCCGGGATCAACGCGCTCATTAACGCCTCGCCCATCAATGCGACAGCTTTCAGCGTAACGAACACGCAGCTCGATTCGCGGACGATTCCGGAAAGCTACATCCTCCTGCGCCAGGTCCAGCGAGTGGAGTATGGCCTGCAATATCGCAGCCCGGAAGCG
>CAVTDA010000150.1:0-7578 GCA_963733285.1 uncultured Acidobacteriota bacterium | reverse complement strand
CTTTACTACTAACATCTACTTGGACTCATTACTATTGCTCCCTATCAATCGTTACAATAAGATAACATGTTAACATTTCGCTGCTGTTTTTGTGAAATCAAAACAGATAAATTGAGGGCTACTGGTCTATTTACGTCACTTGATATTTCGGAGCGAGACCGCCGGCCGCGGCGCGAAAGACCACTGGACGAAATTAAACCTGTAGCCCAAAATGAAAGAATTACAGAAAAGGACGAAAGCGATGAAGCCAACCCCTCCGGATGGGATCTGCTGCAGCAAAGCGAGCAGAAGTATAACAACCGGAAGCCCCAAAATCACCGTTATTTTGCCCACCTTCAACTGCGCAGAAACTATCTTTGCCACTTTGGACGCCCTCATTGACCAGCATATTTTGATCCAGCCAGCACGCCGACCGCATGGCCCTGGGCGAAAGCGCGAAGAACGCCGCGCGCGAATCGCTCTTATAGATCAGCTTGCCGCTTTGACTCCGGTCACGTTTAACGAGCCGTCGATGAGAGGATTATCCAATTCCCTGACAACAAAGTGGCAAATATCCATAAAGGCCAACACGAAGGAGCCCAGCTCCCAATTCCCGAGAGTGCGCGGGTCAGGAAGAGGAGGCCACCGCCCCCACTTCGGGCGCACTCGTAGTTTTGAATCCGTGGTAGATGATCAACGGCTGATGTTGTCACAGTTCCAGCGGGAAAATGGGAATAATCGGCCAGCATCCGGCCGGAACCTGAAAAGTCGATAGATGGCCTCGGCGCCTCAGCTTCCGTTCACTGCGGGAAAGCCGAACGGAGGGTGAACGATCCGGCGCGCGAAGCCGCGCCACGCCCGGTAGCACATCGCGGCGATGACGGCGGTCTTCCGCGAGCCACTTTGCGAGAAGGCATTCGAGCGTCTTCAGCACCGACCACGCGGCCCAGTACTGTACACACTCGTGAAGGTCACGGGCCGGGGTCCAGCGACTCTCCACGGGCTCATGATTTTGCGGACGGTTTTCAGCCACCTAAGAGTTTCATCAATGATTGAGCGTTTAGTATACTCAGGTCCAGGCGGTCGATGATTTTGACCGGGCCCCTAGCGGTCCCGTTTCAGTTCGCCCGGAGGGAGAAATTTTTCAAAAAGAAATTCAGCGTCTTATTCTCAATTCCCTCTTCTCCACTTCCATCGTCAGGCCGGCCCCGGGATCGCCATGACCGAAGCTGCTTTAGCTCCGGCGCGGCATTCTGAAGCTGTTCGGTGATCGCGGCGAGTTCAGGATCATCACGGCCGGAGGTGAACAGCTTGAGAACATTGCAAGTTTGGGCAGGTTCAGCCTGAACGGGGAAGGAGGCGCCGCCCATCCCCATTCAGATGGAACTCGGTATCGTAATCAGGTGAAAAATCCCACTCGAGTCCCCCGAGCAGGCATTCGTTTTGCGAAGTCAAACATCGCGTCCAGGGTTCCTATCAGTCGATCGACGCCAGCGCCCGGTCCTCGGGATTTGCTTCTGCCGCCGCCAGCGCCGCGGAGCCGCCCACCGAGCCCCGTAAATTCCCACCGGTCGGGATTGACGTCCCGCTGCCAGCGTGACCGGTGTGGATTGCCCCCATCAAACACAAAACCTGGGCGGGGGCCCAAGTCAGGAACCGCTCCCTCGCCTTTCGGACCGTAAAATTGAAAAGTACACGTTGAATAAGTTGTCGCGCAGATCGTCCCCAGGGAGAGCATATAGCACAGATTCAATCGTATCCATGGCACAGAATGATGGCAGGCGCGCCCCGCAGGCCCAGCAGCAGCCAGCCCTCGTGCTCGCCCCCAGACTTTGTCCACAAAACTGAGGGGAATATAACTGCTCAGAAGATAGCTTTGCGGCGTCACGGACTTCCTCCGAATCCGTGCTCGTGGTCGACATATAGGTAGCCCCGCCCCCACGCCGGTCAGGGCAAGAAAAATGACAAAGGACAAGACCAGGATTCGCAGCACCCACCGTAGGATCAATTCCCCATTGATTCGGGATGGACTGGGTGGTGGCATAATGTTCTTCTTCGCGCCATACCTCTGACTCTTCTCTACTTGTTGACTCCGCGCCCGGGAAGTCAAAGGAACCGCAGTAACGAAATGCTATCACAACCGGTTTTTTCCACCAGAGGAACTTTTTGAATTTACGTGGTTTATGCAATTCTGCAAAGGTCTTTCCCATGCCGTTGGTGCAAATTTCTCTCCGCTAAAAGAATGGAAGAAACGCACTTCCCTCATTGGAATCCAAAATCAGAGCTCTTGTTGCTTACCCCACGCGCTATTTCGGCGCCGAGCGCACAGCTCGTGGGCAAGAGCACTCTTGGATTTTCGATTGCTTTCATATCAGATTGCCCCAACTTCCGTGGGCCTTTTACCCTGACTGCCGGATTGCTGCTTATGGCAGTTATAAATTCAATGAATTTGACCCGGCAGGGTGCTCCGAGTTATGCTAGATGTGTCATGGATTATCCGCTCTTCGACCAATGTAAGCCCTCTGCTTCCGCGTTCCGCAGCCAACGCGCGAAGTGGCACATCGGTGCCGCCCCATTTGACTGCGAAGCGATGGCATCGATCAGATAATCGTTCCGTCATCAAAACTTCACAGAACTTGAATCCTGGCGGTAGCCAGGCGAGCCCAAACTCCATACCTGGGAGGTCCTTAATGCAAGGTGCGATTCCATCCGTAAAATCCTATCTGCTGGCGAGCGATTTTGACCAGACGCTCAGTTTCAACGATTCCGGGCTCGTCCTAAGCGAATTAGTTGGAATTCCGGCGAAAATATTTGAAGCCAAAGTGGCGACGCTTGCCGTGCAGAACTTCATCCAGCAGGGCGGCGAATTAAGTTATCTGCTGCTCCACGATCCGGAGTACCGCACGCGCGTCCGCAAGGAGCATCTGGTGCAGGCGGGCAAGGGTGTGCGCCTGAAGAAGAATATCCGCCAGCTCTCCGACCTGCTGGCCAGCGCCATCCCGGGATTCCACTTCGACTTTCACGTGATTTCCGCGGCCCCTCAGGAGGTGATTGAATCCGCGCTGGAAGATATCATTCCCTCCAGCCATATCCACGGCACCCAATTGCAGTACGACCAGGCGGGGCAGGTGGAGTCCATCATCCGCGTGAATGCCGGATATGGAAAGGTCGCGGTGCTCGACGACCTTCAGAAGAAGTTTCATATCGGCCCGGAGCGTATCATCTACGTGGGTGACGGAGGCTCCGATATTCACGTGATGCTGCATGTGAACCGGCGCGAGGGCTTCAGCATCGCGGTCTCGCAATCCCGGCACATCGCCCCCATTGCCAAGCGCACAGTCTTGAGCGACGACGCGCTGAGCATCATGGTCCCCATCCTTGAAGAGATTGCCGGATGGGAAGCGCTGCGCATCCGAACCTTCTTCGAGGACCAGGGCTTGTATATTCAGGAATGGGATCGAGTGCGGGCCGACTGGCTCACAATTACCGCTCAGCCGGCGACGCCGCGCATTCGGCCGGAAGGTTAGATGCTGAGAAGTCGATTCCAACGTCGTGACTGGAAAACCCGGGCGAGTCTTGTCTACTTGCTGCTCGGGGGCTCGCGATCCTTTTCCGCCTTGATTCGAATCAGGCTGTAGGGATGCTGCTTGACCGTGTCGGTAAATTCCTTCAGGTTCTGGCTGGTAATGCGGATGTTTTCGAGGGTCTCATCCAAATTGCCGCGATTTGACCCCAGCGTATCATTGAGTTGATCGATCAACTGCTCGGCCTCCGCCAGCGAAGTCTGCAAGTGGGCAAGGGTGTCCTGAATCGCCTTGCGGTTTTCGACGATGACCGTGTCAAGGTGATCCGTCAGCTTGTTGGCCTTGCCGATGGTGACGTTGATGTTGTCGAGAACCGGATTCATCTTGCCCGTCACCGTATCCAGATTCGCCAGCGTATTTTCAATGTGCGGCTTGGAGGTCTTCAGCATTTCATCCGTGTTGGCGAGGACGGAAGTGAAATGCTGCTTGTTCTCCGGGCTCACAACGTCGTTCAAATTATTGATGAGCAGGTTGGCGTTCTTGGCCAGCACCAAAACCTGTTCATCGAGATCGTTGACGAGCTTCGTGGCATTCACCGTGATGTTGTTGACGTTGTTGAATACGTCCGATAACTGCACGATCTCCGTCGACGGAATCACGCTGCCGGGGGGCAGGTGCGAGGCGTTCGGGGTGCCAGGCGAGACTTCAACGTAGTTCTCCCCAGAAATCCCAGCGATGAAATCCGCGCGATCGAATCCACTTTAATCGGCGTATCGGGATCCACTTGCAGCACAACTTCGATCCGGGTCGAGTTGTGTGGGTCCAGTTGCGCAGACTTGACCGTTCCCACTTTGAGTCCGCCGTACCGCACAAGGCTGCCAGGCTCCAGCCCGCCGGCAAATTTGAAGAAAGTGGTGTATTCAGCCTTGTGTTTGCGCAGCAGATTCACGCCGCCGACAAACACGAGCGTCACGAGAAAAAGCAGGACGGCAATCGTCACTACGACTCCTACTTTGATCTCCTCATTGCCCTTCGCCATAGAGCCTCAACCTCGTCGTGAACTCCGCGAATCGTCCTTGAATGTTCGGAGGCGCCGCTGCCTACAGGCGCCGCATGACTAATTCTGCGTGAGTGAGCGCAAGTACTCCTGCGCGTCCTGCTCGTCGCCTTCGGGAATCCGGTTCATGAACTGTAGCACGCGCGGATGCTGGTTATTGCGAATCTCATCCGGAGTGCCCGTCGCGATGATCTGCCCGCGGTCCATCACGGTGATTCGGTCCGCAATCAGGAATGCGCTGGCCATTTCGTGCGTCACTACAACAATAGTCATCCGGAACGCCGCTTTCAGTTTGAGGATCAGTGAATCGATTCCGGCGGCGGTAATGGGATCAAGCCCCGCCGAGGGCTCATCGAAGAGCAGAATTTCCGGGTCCATGGCCAGAGCCCGCGCCAGACCCGCGCGTTTCTTCATGCCACCGCTCAACTGGGACGGCATATAGTTTTCAAATCCGCTCAGCCCAACCAGATCCAGCTTGATGCGCGTCATGATGCGAATCGTGGAGTCTTCCAGTTGCGTCAGCTCGCGCAGCGGGAGCGCCACATTTTCTTCAATCGTCATCGAGTTGAAGAGCGCGGCGCTTTGAAACAACATGCCGATCTTGCCGCGGACCTGATTGAACCGGTCCTCCGACATCGTGAAGATGTCGTCGCCCTTGATCAGAATCCGGCCCGAGGCCGCGTTCTCCAGACGCATGATGTGCCGCAGCAGCGTACTCTTGCCGGTGCCGCTTCCCCCCAGAATGACCATGGTTTTGCCGGTGGGGAAGTCCAGATTGACATGGTTCAGAATCACCCGCTCACCGTATTGGGTGACGAGGTCTTCCACGCGAATCATGGGGCCTTCGAATCCGTTCGCCATGCTCAACCCGTAAAGTAGAAAATCGCCGTAAAGACCACGTCGGCGAAGATAATCAGGAAAATCGAGACAACCACGGATGAGGTCGTTGCCTTGCCGACGCCCTCCGCTCCGCCTTTTACCGAGAATCCTTCCTTGCACCCAATCGTGGTGATGATCAAGCCAAACACCAGGCTCTTGATCAGCCCCGTGGTGATGTCATGCATCTCGAGCGCGTCGCGCGTGGCCATGAGACAACTCAAAAATGTCTTGTCGAGCTGAATGATTTCGAACAGGGCGCCGCCCAGGATTCCCGACAGGTCCGAAAACAAAGTCAGGCACGGCATCATGACCAACATCGCAAGATACTTGGGCACGACGAGGAATCGCACGCTGTTGAGCCCCATCGCTTCCAGCGCGTCGATCTCCTCCGAAACCTTCATGGTGCCGAGCTCGGCGGCAAAGGCCGAGCCCGAGCGCCCGGCAATGATGATGGCCGTCAGCAGCGGCCCCAGTTCGCGCGTCACGGAAACGCCCACGAGGGCCGTTACAAAAGATGTTGCGCCGAATTTTCTGAGCCTGATAAGCGCCCTGCAACCCCAGCACGATTCCGATAAAAAGCGAGATCAGGGCGACGATGGGAATGGAATCGACTCCCGCCACCACCATCTGGTGAAGGGCCGTCCGCCATTTCACTTTGCGGCCCTTGAACGGCGCGACGAAAGTCCAATACGTGGCCGTCACGCTCAGGTCGTAGAGCCCGCTGAGGTAGCCCAGAAAATCGAGCGTACTGCGTCCGATAAAGGAGAGGACTCCAGTCATAAGCCCAAATCAATGATCGATAATAGGCGATCCGGCCGGGTCGCCCTTGGACTGCCACTGACTACCCTTGTGGGCGTTCTCAAACGCCGCTGAACGGCTGCACCGAACCGATCTTCTCCACCGCTTCCGCTTCATTCTCAAAAATGGCGAAAACCTTGTTCAGGCGCGCCAGTTCCAGAACCGAGCGGGCGTTGGATCGCAAGCCAAAAAGGCCGAAGCGCGTTTTGGTCTGACGCGACAACTGCAACCCCTCGACGAGGGTCGCGATCCCGGAGCTATCAATGTAGGTCACGCCGGTCATGTTGACCAGCACGCTGGGTCCGTCCGCCTTGATCTGCGACAGTAGGGCGTCCCGAAGAGCAGGAGAAGAATACAGATCCACGTCGCCAGTGCCGTCAACAATGGCGATGTTATCCAGACTTCGCACTTGAACCTTCATTGCTGCAAGCTCCCTTTCGCGTTAGAAACTTGACTAGCTTCAGGCGATTGCCTTCCTTGAAATCAGGATCGTAACAGCATTTATCCATGAAACTATAAATGAAAAACGTGCCCAGCCCGCCCGGTCTCAATTCATCCAAAGGCCGGGGGCGGATCAATTCCTCTCGCACCTTGGGACCCCAATCCTCCAGAAAAAACTCCAAGCGATCCGGAAAACTGACAATATCGAGAGCCAAAAGCCCCTCGTGGCTGCCGGAGTATGTATGCCGGATCACATTGGCCGCGGCCTCGTCGATGGCCAGGGCGAGATAGTCGGCATCGTCGGAGGAGAGTCCGGACCGATGAGCGCTGAACTTTACCACACAGCGCACGATGTTCAGCAGCCGCGGCTGGCTGGAAATCACGATCCGGATCATGACCTGCTCCCCGGATGCGTGGGAGTCCAGGTAACCGCCAATACCATCAAATCATCCCCTCCAGGCTCAGGAGAAACCCGGCTGATTTCCTTGAAGACACCCTCCACGACCTTCCCGACGCCGGTTCCGTTCTGGCTGAAGACCTCTGCAAGCCTCTCCATCGCGAAAACGTTGCGGTCCGGACCCAGAGCCTCCACGACCCCATTGGTGACCAGCAACAAGGTGTCACCGGGGGCAAGCTGGGTTTTTCGGTCCGCCAGCAAAGGCTCCTTCTCGATGCCAAGGGGTAGCCCCTCGTCACCATATAGGATTTCTACACTCTTTGAAGCCCCGCTTCGGCGCAGCACGGGAAGATGGCCAACCGTAGAATAACAGACTTCGCCCGTTTTCGTCTCCAACACCAGATAAGTCATGGTGACGAACAAGACCCGCGTGGCGCGCGACAATAGCTGTTGATTCAGCCGCTCATGCTAGTCCTTCCGGTATTGCAGCAATCCTGCTAGTG
>CAVTDA010000149.1:0-22309 GCA_963733285.1 uncultured Acidobacteriota bacterium | reverse complement strand
CCACATCCTCCCTTATGATTTTCAGGGCATGGAAGTGGAGGGGTTGGAACTCCTGGCCGTGCTGTTACTGGGGTGGAATTGAGGTTACTGAAATCATGGAGTGAGCAGGGACGTTTCCATGGTCGCTCAATGATGCGGCAATCACCAAGGGGTGCCCAACATAATAACCTCCACTCTCAAGTCCCTGGGCCACTGCGAGCCTGCCTCCCATTCTGCTGGAAGCTGCTATTGAGCTCTCATGGATCACTGTCATGCAGCAACTAAAAATAAATGTGATTCTTCTGCGAAGTGAGCGTGGGGCATCCGGAAATTTTGAAAATGCCACCGTGGCAACACACGCACATTTCCGCCGTACCCGTTTTGAGGAACTCACTCATCTTCCCGTGGCCTATGACACCCAGCCGCACGCTGCTGGCTGCTCAAAACGGGCGGCCCTCCTCCCTCCTGCTGATGGTCTGCATTGTTCGAAGCGCATCCCTGCCCGGGAAAGGCCATGAGCGATGGCGCGCAGTCTTTGAATTTCGCCAGTTTGTGTGATGATGCAGAAACTCAAACCGTTCATCAGTATCTGGAACGCTCCAGTCGGAAACGTTGCCGCGAAGGCTGCCGTCAGCTTGTGGAAAATGAATCAGAAATTCGCACAACAAAAGAGTGCGGCAAAACCGTACGTCAGCACGGACACTTGGCGCGATCGCTGTGTTTCGCAGCTTGGCAATCGAGTAGGATATTAGTGAGGCGATGCTGTTAGCGACTGGCTGGAAGGTCAGTGGGATTTGCACCATAAATGCCGTGAGGTATTCTGTTTGAATGCTTTGCAATTCAATTCCCGCATGGGCGGAAGACTACTCGGTCCCACCACGATGAGTGCCGGGAGGAAGTGTGGGATAGAGGAGGCAATCGCCGGGTTCGACCCCTCCCCCGAACCACCGCCAGCGGACTATAATAGGGAACCGCGAGCAGCAATCCGGTCACAATGCTTGCAAGTGCGGTGCGCGCGCCCATCGGAATGCCTGCTGCAGATTCAATGTAACAGGAAATTTGCTTATCTATGCCCACCGTTGTGCCCACCACCTAATCGCGAAGTGCGCCATCGGACACCTGGTAACTTTCCATCCGCCTGCTGCCCGACTCCCACTAGCGTCCCCACAGTGTCAAAGAGTGCGAGGCAGAAATACCTCCAAAATGGCGGAGCCTAATCGCAGCTGCGGGGGAGAGGTTGAGCAGAAAACTCCTCACAAATTGATGCAGGTCGCCTGAATAGGGCCAAGTTGAGTGGAGATACCAGGCTCGGCAGGCCCGAGGGCAAACAGATCAAAGTGCTGGAAAGTATTCCCAGCAGGATTGCCGCGAACCGGCTAAAGTGAGCAATATGACAATGAACAATAGACCGCAGAAAACCTCACCATGGTTTATGGTAACAAAATCACCCAGTGGGCGCAGCGTCCGGGGCCGGCGGTAGCAAACCCGCCGTATTCCAATCCGATAAGGTAATAAAGAGGCGGATTTTCTGCGGGTGCATCGCTGCACTTCAGGGAGCGGAATTGAATCGCACAAAATCCTGGCGCGCAAGCCGGGAAGCGTAATGGCGACAAATCTGGTGAAGCAGCACGTGGCCGAGGGCGCTGCGTCAGCTTTGACTCATCTGTAGTCCTGCTGTGCATGAGCCTGTGATGGCGGTTGTGTAAGTTACGATGCTGCTCAAATGGAGCGTACAGCAGATAAAACTAACTGGGACGGAACCCGCTCAGGTTGCATGTTCGGCACTATCGGCTGTGTGTGTATGTGGGTATCCGTGAGAGGAAACGTGAAGGGCTAAGTTATCCGAGCACTTTTCCTTCCTCCCAGCACCCGGGGGACCACCATTCGGCAACAATGTGCACTTTACGGAATACCGGCCCCGGGTTGCTGTGCATTTAATTGACCCCTTTTTCCCTGTGGGTCTCAGCCGAAGCCTCGGGTGCGGGCGGCGCGGTGCCCAAAGTGTTCGGGTCCCACCCGTTTTGGCATAGGCTTGAGGCATGGCTCAGTGTTATTTGGAGGACAGAGGGCATAGGGGTCCACATTGTTGGTGCCAAAGTAAAGCTGGCCCCACCGGGAATGCCACGCTGCGGGTGCCGTTCACCCAGGAACGCGCAGCAGCAGCAAACAAGCCTCGGGCTACTGTACAAGGGGATGGACACGGGCGTCCAGACACGGTGCCTGCCGGGGAAATTGGTCTCAGCGGCCAAGTTGTTGGTGGCGTGCAGGCAGAGGGTGTTGAGAGGGAGGTCGTAGCTCGCGCCTTTCGCTTGTCCCGTGCAGAGCCTCGAAGCAGTGCTTTGCCGACGGTAACGGCACATAGCCAGAGCCGTTGGCCGTGCATGGAGCGCACGATCTGGAACAGGAGAACAACACGGCCAAAGGTTGGAATCTTGGGTGTCGGGGTCCAGCCTCCTGTCCGTCGTCCTGCCTATGAGCGATTGCTCCGCATCCCACGGTCCTTGGGTAAAAAGTCTGCCGGACACAATTGTGTACGGTGCCAGGACCCGTGCAGAAATGAGATAGGCCATGGTCGGAGGACTGGTAATTTCCCAGCCACATCTTGACGTTGAACGGCCATGGGCCGAACCCAGGCCCCTGCATCCGCCGCCTCCACTGCCGCCGCCGGCTGGGGTGCCTGGCCAGGAGTATGAGGCGTCATCCACAGGAGAGAACAGCATCGTATCCCTGCGAGAAGGCCTAGGCGGCGTAGTTGGTCCTGGAGAACGATCTGGAAGGTGCCGTGAGCAGGAATGAGCTTGGGGGACGAGTTGTGGAATGTATCTTTTCCTGCGGAGGTGCAGTCGGTCGGATCAGGTACTGCGGAACACGGCGGCGCTTGTCGCAGCCAAACCTCCGTTGGCCGCCTTGGCCTGGTTCAACTGCGGTGGGGCGGGGGGATTGGCGGGGGGCGGGGTGGTGGCGTGCACCTACCTGTCATCCACTAGACCGTGTTAGCCATTCGGTAATTGAAACGTGGGCGAGCCCGGCTGTGAGGTGTCGGGTTGGGGTGGGTAGTTAGTGGGACGCCATCCAGAATGTGCCAGGCTTGCCGGCGGCTAGAGCGCGCCGCGGATCGGTAAGCCGGGTCGCGCGGACCCGGCCAGCGGCATACAAGGGGCGAACACCACCATCAATATTACCGCCCCAATGACTGATGCTGATTGCCATTTCTTCATAGGGTTTCTCTTTCTGTGCGAATCCTTCTGGCACGGAACTAAAAGGGTGCGACCCCTAATAGAGCCCTGCGGACTAGGGACCGCCAACGCGCCCTCCCAAGGTCACAGCTGTGCCCGACTCCTGGCGCTCTTGCTTGGCACGTTCCGGGGGGAAAAGTTTTTGCGGTTTTCAAGTTGAATTAAAGCTATGCAATGAGTTTTGTTGGGTTTTGTTACATGCGTTGCGAACGTGCTTCCATACGGGAACCAATGGACCCCTGTGCTCTGTAAGGATTATTTGTGCGTTATTTTCGCGTCAAAGGTTTCAAGAAGAAGGCAGCCCCAGTCGCAGCCCATCGCAACCAGAAGTCCATTCTCGTTCCTCAATCCGAGGCACGAACAGCTCAACTCCTATACATCTGCGTTGTTCAGTCCGGGGCACAAAAACCACCCAATCCTATACACTTGGCACACCGGTCGCGCCAGGGACCTGCCGAGGTCTTGGTGCACCACCACACGTGCGCGGCCGGCCCACACGCTCTTGTTGGTTTTGGCTGAGACCGAGGGCCCGCCCAAAGGTGCGGTCGATATGCGCCAGTCCACGCACATCGGGCGGGGGCCTTTTTGTTTCTATTTTTGAGATGCTCGTCCTTCCTCGCTGACATTCCTGTTTTCCACCTGGGCGGCCCGACAGCCTCTCATTTTGCTTAGTGGCTGCAATCTTTCGAGCGTGGTCACCAAGGTGCCCCCAGCCCACCGCCTCCCTTCCTTGCAGGAGGCTCCTGCTGGAAAGCCCGCAGCCTGGAGGTGTGGGGTGCGGCCCAACTCCACTTCCACCGGGGACGGCGATGGCTGGGAATCAAGCGATTCTGAAACATGAACAAGGGGATTTGCTACAACTGGGGCCGCAGATGCTGCTGCCCAGAAATGTAGTTAAGTAAGTGAGCCTGGCTGCGAGTAACTCCGCGTCCAGGTCCAAGGGAGCCAGCACCATAGAAGTGTATTACCGAACCGACCGGGGAATACGCACACCCCCAGCACGGAAGCGGTCCACGAGGGTCTCTTGCCGCTACTGATGATGCTGAGGCCCGTAGGAGTTAGAGCTATTGGGACACCATCGACGATCCAACCGAGACAGAGAAAGCGAAAGAGGAGGGTGAGTAGTCCAGGACACGACCGCTCACCCTACTAAGACAGCCTGCTAACTTCGTGATCCTGCCAAAGTGGCTGGTGACGCTGTTGAAGGCCATCAAGAGGCTGCTCTCTGAGGCTGGCAGCTCACTCGCCAGCCTCACCTGTAAATGCCCTGGTTTGGCGAACACCTTCAGTGATACCTGATTCCTACCTGTCGCGCCGCCGCCATGGCCGTGTGCCGGGCTCGCGGGGCTGCGTAGCGACGGGTGGGGGTTACTCGCACGGCGTGTCTGAACTTCTCGGTGTAGATATTGGCCGCTGGCGAGTGAGTCGCCAGCCTCAGAGAGGGTCAAACAGCCCTCGATGGCCTTGCCGACAGCGTCACCAGCCGCTTTCGTCGGGTCGCGAAGTTGGCGGCTGTCTTTAGTCAGGTGAGCGGTGATCTCTCCAACTCTTCTCTCGCCTCCTCTTTCGCTTTCTCTGTCTCGGTTGGATCGTCGATGGTGTCCAATAGCTCCCGCGCCCGAGCCTTGTAAGCCTTACGGGCCTCAGCATCATCGGTGGCAAGAGACCCCTCGTGGACCGCTTCCGTGCTGGCGGGTGTTGTACTTGCCCGTCGCTGGGTCATACACTTCTATGTGCTGGCTCCTTTGGACCTGGACGGGCAGGGCTTCCGCAGCCAGGCTCAGCTTCTTAACGCGCTCTCCTGGCCGTGAAGCACCTCCGGCGGCGTAGCAAATCCCCTGTTCATGTTTCAGAATCGCTTGATTCCCGGCGAAATCCGCGAAGTACCAGATATCGCCTCCCCGGCGAGAGCGTATCGAGGAGCTGGGGGTCTGGGCTCGTGGCCGCGCCTCCGGCTGCGGGCTTTCCAGCCGTCGGGAGCCTCCTGCAAGGAAGGGAGGCAAATAGGCTACGACCTTGATTGGCTGGCAGCGAAAGATTGCGGCCAGTTCGGCGAAATAGAGGCTGTCGGGCAGGCCGGGGTCCGGAAGCGGGAAGTGTCCCCCAGCGAGGAAGGGGCCAAGCATCTCAAGAATCGAAGCAAAAGGCCCCCGCCCGATGTGCCGTAGAAGCTCGGCGTCATAGAACCAGTTCAGCTCGACCCACCGCATATCGACCGCACCTTTGGGCGAACGCAACCGGACAGGCCCTCAGTGTCGCCAAAACCAACAAGAGCGTGTTGCCCGCACGCACGTATGGGATGCCCTCAGACCCTGGGCAGGTCCACTTGGCGCAACTCGTGTGCCAAGTGTATAGGATTGGGTGGTTTCTGGCCCCGGATGAGACGCAGTGTATAGGAGTTGGGCTGTTCGTGCCTCGGATTGAGACGAATGGACTTCTGGTTGCGATGGGTGCGACTGGGGCTGCCTTGCTTGGAAAACCTTGACGCGAAAATAACGCGCAAATAATCCTTGGCAATAAGCGCAGGGAGCAGTACAAATCAGTTCCGTATGGAAGCACATTCACAAGCGCATGTAAGACAACCCAACAAACAATAATTTGCGTAGCTTTGGCTACGGTCCGACTGAAAACCGCGAATTTTCCTCCGAGACCGTCCAGGCCTGCGCCCCATCGGGCGCGGCTTGGCGTACTTCGGAAAGGCGCTTCGCGGTGCCTCAGTAGGGGTGCGTTGAGTTCGCGCCCCTTTGGTTCCGTGGCCGAGGGATTCGCTCAGAAAGAGAACCCTATGAAGAAATGGCAGTCGGCGTCGGTAATCACGGCAGTCACGTTGATGGTGGTGTTCGCCCTTTGTCCCCCGCTCACGTATGCGCGCAACCGCGGCTTACGGACGCCCAGTTAGCGGCCCTGCGCCCCACCCCGGCAAGCCTGATCCCACGCTCGGGAATTTCTGGATCGCGTGTCCCGCACGGACTATCCACCCTACCCGATTGACCCATACCCGGACTTGCCCACGTCTATCAGCTCCCGGATGGCTCCTGGCTGGTGGATGACAGCACCGTGGTGCCGCCGCCAGCCCCGCCCCACTAATGCCCCCGCCGCCGCCCGCAGCTTCCTGACCCAGGCCACTGGCCAACCAGCAGCTTTTGGCTTCGCCCATGCTGAACGAGGCCGATGTTCCGCGGCATACCCGACCCGACCAATTCGCCCCCGCAGGACTACCCTAACCCACCGCAACTGTCGCTCCGGCTCCGTTCCGGCCTACGGCACCTTCTGGTTTCTGTCCAGGACGAACTGGCCGCCACTGCCCTTCGATCCCTGTCCGGGATGCGATGTCTATGCCCTGAGCGACGGCTCGTACCTGGTGGACGACACCGCCTACTCCTGGCCGCACCCAGCACCGGCGGCGGAGCCACGGCCGACTGCAGGGGCCAATTCAGCCCGGTATACAACCGGGGATCTGTGGCTGGAAATCACCGGCGTCACCAACTCCATGGCCAATCTCATCCTGCACGGGTACAACTCCGGCACCGCTTACACGATCCTGTCCCGGCAAGCCTCTCGCCCAACGACCCGTGGGACGCGGAGCAGCCGCTCATCGGCGCCGCCGGACAGGACTGGACCCCGACCCAGATTCCAACCTTTGGCCGGCCCGCTCTGTTCTTCCGGGCGCTCGTCGGCTCGGCCACGCCGCAACGGCTTTGGCTGTATGCCGTCAGCATCAGCAACAACTGCTTCAACTGCATCCTGCACGGCACCAGCGAAGGCACCAGCTACGACATCCGCTCGACCACCTCCTTGCAAGCCACCAACAACTGGGCCATCGAGACGAATTTCCCCGGGGCCAGCGGCCAGTTCTGGACGCCGGTATCCATCCCGATGTCCGGCCGCCCGAGCCTGTTTCTGTCGGCCCGCTCCTGGGTGGACAGCACCGGCAGCGGCATTCCCGACTGGTGGTGCCCAGTTTTACTTCGGCACCAACGACCTGGACCCCTACGCCCTCTGCCCGTCCGGCGACGGCTGGACCATCCTGCAAGCCTATCAAAACGGGTGGACCCAAACTTCTACACGCCGCCCGCACCCAAGGCTTGGGCTTATGTGACCCCCGGGGGTAACAGCAGGATCATTCAATGGCAGGCAACCCCGGGGCCGGTCCAAAACTATGAAGCCTGAACAACCACATCCTTGCCGAATGGTCGTGCCCGGGGCGCGCCCGGGAGGAGGCAAAGGAACCACATCGTTGGCCCTTCCACGTTTTCTCTCACGGATACCAGCATACAGCAGCCAGCCGATTATCCCGACATCAACCCTGACGGGTTCCGTGACGTTTGGCGGCCGGACGCCCTCTACAGTAGAGGACCGTCAGCCCCCGCCACGGTGGCTGACGCAACCACCGCCCTGAACGCACGGCTCGTGCACGGCCCCGGGGACCAGATGCAGTTGGACCTGGCAGCAGGCCCTCGCGGCGGTATTACTCGCCGGAATTTTCTTTGTCGCCATTACGCTTACCGGCTTGCGCGCCAGGATTGTCAATTCGATTCCCCATTCCCTGAAGTGCAGCATCGCCGCAGGAATTGGCCTCTTTATTACCTTTATCGGATTGGAATACGGCGGGTTGGTTACCGCCGCCCCCGGGACGCTCGTACGCCTGGGTGATTTCCATAAACCCGTGGCGGTTGCCACAGTCTGCGGTCTATTGTTCATTGTCATATTGCTCAGCTTTCGCGTTCGCGGTGCAATCCTGCTGGGAATACTTTCCAGCACTTTGATCTGTTTTGCCCTCGGGCTGGTTCACTACCAAGGCGTCATCTCCACTCAACTTCACCTGTCGGCGACCTGGTGGAAATTCGATTTGTCAGGTTTGCTCAAGGTCTCCCCGGTGCGATTAGGCTCCGCCATTTTTGTGTTGTTCTACCTCGCGCTCTTTGACACTGTGGGGACGCTAGTGGGAGTCGGGCAGCAGGCGGGTCTGATGCGGGATGGAAAGTTGCCCAGGGTCGATCGCGCGCTCTTCGCCGATGCGGTGGGCACAACGGTCGGCGCGGCGATGGGGACTTCCACGATTACCTGTTACATTGAATCTGCGGCGGGGGTTTCCGATGGCGCGCGCACCGGGCTTGCAAGTATTGTGACCGGATTGCTGCTCGCAGGTTCCCTATTCCTCAGTCCGCTCGCGGCGATGATTGGGGGAGGGGTCAAAGTTGGCGATTCCCTCCTCTATCCCACACTTGCTCCGGCGCTCATTGTGGTGGGATCGATGATGCTCCGGCCGATGCGGGAATTGAATTGGGACGACTCAACGGAATACCTGCCGGCATTTCTGGTTTTGGTGGGAATTCCACTGACCTTCAGCATCGCTGACGGCATCGCCTTTGGCTTAATATCCTACTCGATTGCCAAGCTTGCGACGGGCCGATGGCGCGAGTGTCCCATGCTGACGTACGGTTTTGCCGCACTCTTTGTTGTGCAATTTCTGATTCGTTAGGCGCGAGCTAGACGGCAGCCTTGGCGGCAACGTTTCGACTGGAGCGCATTTCCTTCCAGATACTGATGAACGGTTTGAGTTCCTGCATCATGGCACCGAACTGGGCGAAATTCAAAGACTGCGCGCCATCGCTCATGGCCTTTTCCGGGCAGGGATGCACTTCGACGATGAGACCATCGGCGCCAATCGCCACAGCGGCCCGCGAGAGGGCAGGGACAAGGCTTTGGCGGCCAGCAGCGTGGCTGGGATCGATGATTACGGGAAGATGAGTCAGTTCGTTCAAAACGGGTACGGCGGAAATATCGCATGTGTTGCGGGTGGCGGTTTCAAAAGTCCGGATGCCACGCTCGCAGAGAATCACGTTTGGGTTGCCGTGAGCGGTGATGTATTCCGCCGACATCAGCAGCTCTTTGATGGTCGAACTCAATCCGCGCTTCAGCAGAATCGGACGCTCGCAGTGGCCCAGGGACTTGAGAAGTGCAAAGTTCTGCATGTTGCGGGCGCCCACCTGCATGATGTCCGCATATTCAGCGACCATGGAAACGTCCTGCTCACTCATGATTTCAGTAACAATTGCCAGGCCGGTGACGGCGCGCGCCTTGGCCAGGAGTTTCAACCCCTCCACTTCCATGCCCTGAAAATCATAAGGCGAGGTGCGGGGTTTGAAGGCGCCGCCGCGCAGGATCTTTCCGCCTACCGAGGCTACGAATTCGGCGGCTTCCATGATCTGCTTTTCGCTCTCGACCGAACAAGGACCCGCCATGACGACAAATTGATCGCCTCCGATCGAGACGCCGTTAATGGGAATCCGCGTGCGTTCCTGCCGAAATTCGCTGCTGACGAACTTGTATGGGGACGAGATTCTTACTGCGCTGGCGACACCGGGCGCGACCTCGATCGCTTCCAGACATTCGCTGACGTCACCGACGCCAATCACTCCAATCACCACGCGCTGCTCCCCCTGGATGGAGTGGACTTTGTATCCAAACTCCTGGATTCGCTCGCACACGTGGTCAATTTGGGCCTTCGTGGCATCCGGTTTCATGGAAATGATCATCGCCCATTCCTCCCCATAAATGAAAAAACCCACTCATTGGGAGTGGGCTGGCCTTTCTTGAATTCACATCTATTTCAGACCAACGCCACTCTAGCGGATTGGAGGAAGGCTCCAATACCGGTAGCTAAAGCTCACGAACGAGTTGGCATAGGTCTTCGACATTGAAACAGCAGTATATCGCAACCGGCCGTGGGCCGCAATAGCCCAGTTCAAAAGGAGAATTTTGAATGAATCGTCGCTCGTTCCTGAAAGTTGGAGCATTAAGCGCGGGACTGCCGGCTGCGGCCCAATCCGAGGGTAAGATATCGATGACGCCCAATCATCGAGTCGCCAGCGACCAAGCCCGACAACGAGAGCTGCCTCCCATTCCCGAATCCAAGGATCTGGCGAGCCATAAGCTGGTTTATGGGTACAGCGAAATCTTCAGCCCACCCCCGGCACAAAATGAATGGGGATACTGCCAGGCGACGCGTTCTGTTTCAGGAATTACGACAATTTTGTTTCCGCCCTTCGCGTGCTGTGGGGCGCCATCAATTCCCACTCCCGGAGGGGAAATTTCTCCCGGGGCCCTCATCACGTGCGACCTTTTTTTGGACGGGCGGCTGCTCTCCTCCTACCCACAGCCCGAATCCAGAGTTGCCTACACGTGGTATCCCCATTGCGTTAAGCGTGAGACCCAAGCGAAGGGAATTCACTTTACGACACACATGTTCGTGCCGTCGAAGCAGCAGGTGGCCGCTCAAATCATAACGGTCAAAAACGCGAGCGGAGATCATCGCAAGCTTACCCTTGGATTCGACCTTCGAGGCGGAGTTGCCCACAAGGACCCTCCCTGGTATGTGGGTGGACCGGCGGAAGCGGATAATCGCTTGACCGCGAACTCGGCTTACATCGTTTTCGAGTCAATCCACACCCGGGCAATCTCGATTCAAGGTATGAATCCTCCGCCGGATCGGATCGAGCAGGGGCGGATCTTGACCTACGAGTTTGCATTGAATCCGGGCGAGGAACGAATCTTCCATTACGCCAATGCGATCGGCAGTGACCCAGCATCGGTCCTTGAAGCCTACAGCCGACAACAGGCGGATTCCCGGCAGGCACTCTCCCGCAACGAGGCGGTTTGGAATGCGAAGAATCCGGGCCGCATTCACGCCCGGTAACTCGGAGTTTTCCGGCTCCCTACCGCAACTGGTCACTCGCGATCCAGATCTTTGGAAGATCTACCACGCTGGCTTCCTGGACTTGTTTCTCTCGCGGCGCGCGTCGCCGGCTTCGGTTTACGGACCTGCTTACCTGACGGTTCCACGCGACACTCCAACGCTAAGCTATGTTTGGGATACAGCTTTGACGTCCCTCGGCATGGCGCTTCTTGATCCTGCCGCGTTGCAGACACTGCTTGAGACCTGGTTCGTTGCCGGAATGGATCAACACTACGGCACCGATTACCTGTCCGGAAAGCCCGCAGGGCCTTATTACTCCGCCAACGATATGGGCATTTTGCGTTGCGCCCACGATTACATTCGTGTGACCGGAGACTTCAATTGGTTAGACAAGAAGGTTGACGGTAAGACTGTATTGGCATATTTAACGGACTGGGCGACCCGTTGGAAGCAGTTGGACAAGTTCGGACATGGCCTTGCAGACTATGGAAACATCGACAATCTTCTCGAGGCGGTAAGCACTTACACCCATGAAGTGGCAGCGATGAATTCTGGCAACGTCTACGGGATGCGTTTTCTGGCGGATTTGCTGGAACGGCGCGGTGAAAAGGGAAGCGCGGCTGCCTATCGGCAAGAAGCAAAGAATTTGGCGGAGCGGATCAATCGCTTACTCTACGTCAATGGAAAGGGTTGGTGGCGCTGCGGGCAAAGCGATGGAACTTATGTCGAGGTGCGGCATTGCTACGATCTACTTACCGTCCTTGATACGATGCACGGAGACCTCAGCGCGCAACAAAAAAAGGAGATGGTCCAGTTCTTTTGGAACGAGCTTCACACGCCGCTTTGGATGCATGCGCTTTCCCCGGGCGACGCGGATGCCAGTTGGAAGCCCGGCGCCACACGCGGACTACGCTCGGACCACACGTGGATCGGCGCGTACATTGCCTGGCCGCCACTGACAGCACGAGGTCTTTATAAAATCGACTCTCCCCGCAGATTGGCTCAGTGGGTTAAGGCCTTTGCGAAGACGGCGAATCAGGGGACTTTTGGACAAGCACACTTCGTGGACACGACGTTTCCCCTGGATACAGGGGGAGTGCGCAAGGACCCTGCGGGTGGATGGTATGAAATCGCGGGAGGAAGCTTCATGACGCTGGTTATTGACACGATTTTTGGAGCGGACATCACTCTTGACCAGGGGATTCAAGTCAATTCACACCTGGACGACTTTGACCCGTCAGCCAAATTGATGAACTTGTGCTACCAGGGAAAAATGTACAGAATTTCCGGAAAGCATGCCGAAATGATGTTGTAGGATGGGACCGAGAGTTGAATGCTAAAAGAGCACGCGGTGCCCTGAAATCCCGATTACCACACAAAACGGCGTTGGGTTGGAGTCGATTCCAACGCCGAGATCAGGCAGCTTGCGGCTCTTCAAAATTCAGTTTTTCCGCGGGTGGCTTGCGAACGTCCCAAGCCAAGCCCACGGATTTGAGCAATCGGATGAAGATATAGGCGGGGTCAATTTCCCAGGCGCGAAGTCCATGGCGTGCAGAAGTCGGAAACGCGTGATGATTGTTGTGCCAGCCTTCTCCATAGGTTACCAAAGCCACCCACCAGCAATTTGTGGAGAGGTCCGAAACATCAAAGTTCCGATATCCGAATTTGTGGCTCGCGGAGTTCACCAGCCACGTGCTGTGGTAGGTCACAACCAAGCGGACGCACATACCCCAAATTACGAACGGCCAGCCGCCAATGAGGTAGAGCACTATCGCGAGGGCGATGGAGAGCTCCAGATAAAAGCGGTTAAGGAAACGATAGAACGGTTGGCGGAGCAGATCAGGGGTATAGCGTTTGGTAAGTTCGTTCTGGTCATTCTCACTGGGCATCCAAAACATCCAGAGAACGTGGCTCCAAAAAAAGCCGTCACGTGCGCTGTGAGGGTCCCCCGGTTCGTCCGAGAACTGATGGTGCTGCCGATGATGCGCGACCCAATCAATCGGGCCACCCTCGAGGGTGAGTGTTCCCAAGAGCGCAAAGGCATACTCAACGGGTTTGGGGCACTTAAAGGATCGGTGCGTGAGGAGTCGATGATAACCCACGCAAATCCCCAGCCCCCCGAAGAGGGCGTGCAATAGGATGCAAAGGCCGATCGCCGTCCATGTCGTATTCCAGATGACGCCTATGATTCCCAAATGCATCGCAATTAAAAAACCGACTTTAATCGGCTTGAACTGATCGCGAACGGGGACGGCAGGCGTGGGCGCCGGCGCCACACAAATTTGAGCCATAAAGGTACCTTAACTGCCGACCCGGATGAGAATCCGAAGCGGCGAAAATCTCAAGGGTGAAGATGTGCCCTGCTGTATTCGGACTGCTAGGCAGGAGGGCTAGGGTAACCAACCCTCGCCCCGTTGCGAAGCGATTCGCTTGGCATCAGAGAGTATTATACCCCCGCACGGGCAAACCTGCACGTAATTCGACATTATTCGGGAGAAGTTGAGAAGTTCCCCCGATGTGCGGCCGGTTTTCGACCTTGTGTTGTCTAAACTCGTTCGACGTTAGCCGCCTGCAAGCCTTTGGGTCCTTTATTGACTTCAAAGCTCACTCTTGCGCCCTCCTCGAGCGAGCGATATCCGTCGCCTTGGATCGCTGAGAAGTGAACAAATACGTCTTCGCCGCTTTCGCGTTGGATAAATCCATATCCTTTGGCGGCGTTAAACCACTTTACTGTTCCTTGTTCCTTCATACTGAAAGCACCTGATCGATTGAATTTGGCAATTTGTTGCGTGTTCAAAAGCGGCTTCGCTGGAAGCTTAGCGCGTTCGCGGACTACCTCTTTCGGATCGAGTCGATACACTTCGAACGGCCCGGCGGAGGCATCTGTAACAAACTGCGGGGTTGACCATACCATTTTTTCTAATCGCTTGCCATTACAAAAGCACGTGCAATAAGTCTTTTTATAGATTTGACTTGCGTCAAATTCGCGTGGTTTTGATGTCCGTCTGGCGGGGGCGGTCAGAGTCTGCGGGTCATCGGTAAAGATGTGGAACGAGTAACTGACGATCCTGTTCCTCGCGAGTTTTCCGCGTTGAAAAGTTCCCCCGGTACGTCGCATTGCGATATATTGAATGTAGCTCTGGAAATTTGCCCTTGGGCTGTAATTGGGAGAGGGGTCGCTGGATATCAACGCGAACGCGGCGACCCGCGACTAGGATCGAATGGAACCAGAACGGCGTTGCGCAGCGTGTGGGCATAAAATCCCTTGGGGACAAATCACATGTCCATTTTGTTCGGGACATGGTGGATATCTCTGGACCCTTCGGCGAGATACATTTTTGCTAATCACCTTGCTTTTTCTTCTTATCCTGTTCGTGATCACTAGTTTTACCGTTCGGGTTTATCACGATGTGGAGAAAGGATACGCACAGGACTGGTACGTTCGAGGTGAAGAGGACCTCCAATCCGGCCGTGCGGAAGCTGCGCTCGTCGATTTTCGAACTGCTCTGTCTTTTTCACATGACAATGAGCAGTACCAATTGCGGTTGGCGCAAGTGTTAATGATGCCGGGAATCCGGAAAGAATCTGGGCTGGAAGCCCAAACCTACCTGATAAACCTCCTGGAACATCAGCCGGGCAACGCTCAAGTCAATCTGGAACTGGCACGGCTGGCGGCGCGCAGGCATGCAGTTTCAGATGCCCTTCGGTATTACCACGGGGCAATATACGGTGAATGGAGCAATGTCGACCCTGTGGCCCAGCGGAGAGCAGCAAGATTGGAACTGGTGGAATTCCTGCTCCAATCGGGACAGCAGGATTCTGCGCGTTCGGAACTGATTGCCCTGGCCACGGATCTCCCCCCCGATCCCACTCTCCAAACGCGAGTCGGGACCCTCTTAATCCAGGTGAAAGGCTATGGAGATGCTTTGAAGTTATTTCACCTAGCCCTTTTGGAGAAACCCAACTTGCCCGCAGCGCTTGCCGGCGCCGGTGAATGTCACTTTCAGAACGGTGAATATGCTCGAGCGGAGAGATACCTAAGCCGTGCGCTGGACCAAGATCCCCAGTTGGCCAATGCGGCTGCAATGTTGGACACTTCCAGGATGGTGTTAAACAATGATCCTTTCAACCGTCGGCTCAGCAACAAGGAAAGAGGTCGGCGTGCGGAAATGGATTTTGACATTGCCATGGCGCGCCTAAAGGCTTGTGGAGCTCAAAAAGGAATCGACTTAAGCTCGCCGGGCAATGATCCTCTCCAAAATCTTTACGCGAAAGCTTTGGAAATCGAGTCGATGACCCAAAAACACGATCCCAGCCGTGAATCAGAGATGGTCTCGCAGACCATGGATAGCGTTTTTGAAATTGAGCAAACCACTGCGCACATTTGCGGTGAACCTGGTGGCATGGACTATGCGCTCTTGTTGATCGCGCGGGAGCAGGGAGGAACCCGTCCTTGAGTCCACATCGATTAGCTGACATCTGGGCAGGTCTGCGAAAACACCTTACGTGGGCGGAAGAAGGCGGGCGGCTCAAGGAAGCCCAGCTTTTTCTGATCCTCGCGGTTATTATCGGCTTATTCGGTGGGCTTTCTGTCGTCTTATTCCGCATTGCGATCGATTGGACGAGGCTCCTTGCCTTTGGGTCTGCGATGAATCCGCCGTGGACGCGCCTGCTGATTGTGCCGACAATTGGCGGCCTTGCAGTGGCCTACCTCGTGATCCGTTTTTTCCCGCGTGCCCGTGGTAGTGGCGTGAACCAGACCAAGGCCGCGGTTTATATTTTTGATGGATATATCCCATTTAATACGGTTATCGGAAAATTCATTACTTGCGCTTTGGCCATTGGGACGGGCCAGTCGCTGGGGCCAGAGGACCCTTCGCTGCAAATTGGCGCCGGAATTGCCTCCGCGCTGGGAAGGCGCTTGCGGCTTTCGCGTGAAAAGGTTCGATTGATTGCCCCCGTTGGCGCGGCTGCAGGGCTGGCTGCCGCCTTTAATGCCCCTATTTCCGCAGTGCTTTTTGTTATCGAAGAAGTCATCGGAAGCTGGAATGCAGGGGTTCTTGGAGCCGTCGTTCTTTCCGCTGTTTCGAGCGTCATCGTGTCCCGTTGGTTCTTGGGCGACCAGCCGTTATTCCGGATCCCGCCCTATCATTTGGTTCATCCCGCCGAACTTTTGGCGTATGCGGCCCTGGGGGTCATCGGTGGTGTGTCCTCCCTTGCCTTCGTCAAGCTCGTTGCCTATTCGCGGCCACGACTCAAGGCTCTTCCGCGATGGACACAGTATTTGCAGCCCGCTGTGGCAGGTTTTCTCATTGGGGTGATCGGCATCTGGTTGCCGCAGGTGATGGGCGCCGGCTACGGTTTTATTGACCAGGCCATGCACGACCAATATACCTGGCAGATTCTCGCCCTGCTGGCGGTGTTCAAAATCCTCTCCACAAGCATGTCCTTTGTTAGCGGTACCCCGGGCGGGATGTTTGCTCCGACCCTTTTTATTGGAGCGATGTTAGGCGGAGCCGTCGGGGGTATTGAGCACCACTTTTTCCCCTGGCTCACGGGGGGGTTGGGCGCCTACGCCCTGGTTGGGATGGGAACTCTTTTTGCGGGCTTCCTGCGCGTGCCCCTGACGTCCGTTTTCATGGTGCTCGAAGTGAGTGGAAATTATTCCATCATTCTTCCCGTAATGATTTCCAACACGATCGCCTACCTCATTTCGAGGCAATATCAAAATACCTCGCTCTTTGATCTGCTCTCCCGCCAGGATGGCATGGACCTTCCTTCCATGGAGGAGCGCCGCGAGGAGGTGTCGGTCCATATCGAGGATGCCATGCGTCCCTATCTGGCAACTGTCTTAAAGTTGGAGCTTCCTCTCAAAGCAGCGATGGATATCACGGAGTCCTCTCCCGAGGACTTTCTGCTCTTCGAGGATGGGATAGGGAAATGGTATGGAATGAAGAAGGAAGAACTGCGCCGCCAGGCTGGCGTGAGGCGGGACGGTGCGACGTTACGGTCCATTCTGCTTAGCGATCCCCTCCCTCATGTGCATCCTGACCATGGCCTGGAAGAGGCAATAAGGCGCATGGGAGACCTGCCAATCTCTGCCCGTGGTAAACCGTGCCGACATTCACAGGCTGGAAGGGGTTGTGGGCATGAGCGAAATCCTGCACGCTTATCGGGCCACCAACTCGTGATCGTCGTTCCTTAAAGGATCCACCGCTTCCCGTACGCCAAATAATTCTAATCCCCGCCGGGTTTGCCTCGACGATTGACAACCCTTTGATCGCTCCCATACGCTAAGCTTCTCAACTGATCGAAACTCGGAAACGCTGAATCGAATCGTAATGAGTCTGACTGCCTTTTTTGCGCTCCTGGGTGGATTGCTCGTTTTGGCCTTTGTGGCCAATCGGCTGGCGCAGAGAACGCGTGTGCCCGATGCGGTAGTGTTGATCCTTGTTGGCGTGATTTTGGGACCCATTCTGGGACTGGTGCACGCCGGCCAGTTTGAGAATGTCACCCGGGGCTTTGGCACGCTGGCACTTATTTTGATCCTGTTCGAGGGCGGATTGGAGCTTGATGCCCGCGAAACGCTGCGGCATCTGGGCGGGGGATTAATGCTCTCCTGGATGGCCTATGTTCTCTCCGTTGCGCTCGTGGCTTACGTTGCCAAGTCTTTGTTGCCCCTGACATGGCGGGGGGCGATGCTGGTCGGTGCCGTACTCGGTTGCGTTAGCAGTACCATCATGCTTCCCGTGTTGCAGCAGATTCCTCTGCGCAAGCCGGTAAAGCTCACGCTTTTGGTTGAGACTTCGGTTGGGGATGTTCTTGCGGTGCTGACCGTAGGCGCTCTTCTGAATATCGACAAGACTCAAACCTCATTATTTAAGAATCTATTCGGCGGTTTTGTCTTTGAGCTGGGGGCATTCCGTTATGTTTGGGATTGCCGCGGGCATTCTTTGGTCATGGTTGATGCCCCGGCTTTCCGAGCAGCGCTTTTGGCAGGCATTGACCTTCGCTGCCGTTCTGCTCATTTATGCCGGTGGCATGGCCATTCACGCCAGCGGATTGTTGGCGGTGCTCGTCTTCGGTATCGTCCTGGCGAATCTGCCCCAAGTAAGAAAAACAGATTTTGACCGCGGACATGGTGATCGACCTTCCAGACGAGGGATCGCACCATAAGATCTTGAGCTTTCACACGGAATTAGCCTTCCTCGTTCGTTCATTCTTCTTCGTCATGATCGGGGCCATTGTGCACCTTTCTGGACTACGGGCGAACATCTTCCCAATACTCGGGTTCATGGGAGCCATCGTGCTTGCTCGTTGGATCGCCGTCAATCTTAGCCGCTGGACTTGGAAGGGAATTACTTCTGCAGAGAGGGAAGTGATCATCCTCCTGCTTCCTCGAGGGCTTATAACCGCCGTATTGGCAATTCAAGTGATGGATGTTCGGGGCGCAGAATTCGGATTCCTACGCGCCTCAGCGTTTGCGACCATCCTGTTGACCAATGGCTTGGTTGTTGTGGGCAGCTTTCGCGCCCGCCGGGGCGCATCGCTCGCAGCGGTGGAACAGCCAGTCCCGGACGATGCCGCGTGATGCATCCGGGTCCGCCGTAAACTCAGCCGCCGGGACCGTCGTTGGAAAGATATTGATCGAGAGAATGGAGTTCCCTGGCGAGTTCGTCCACCCGATGTTCGAGCAGATTTCGGATCGAAAGCATGCCCGTGATCTCTCCATTGGGGTTGACGATGGGGAGGTGGCGGACGTGCCGTCCGACCATTTGGACTAGGGCGCCTTCCTCGGAGCTCTCATCTGTTACCGTTTCCACGGGAGAAGTCATGACTTCACTCACCAGCGTGTTCCGCGGATGACGATGACGCAGAACAACCCGCAGCATTAAATCGCGCTCTGTAAAGACTCCCATCAATTGGTTATTGTCAACCACGGCGACGGCGCCCACTCCATGCTCCGCCATAATTTCCACCGCTTCAAGCACACTTGTCTTGGGACCAACAACGGCAGGTGGGACACTTGCAATTTTAAGGAGACTCATTCTGGCCTCCGGCATCAGGAGCAAGAAAAGACCGTATTGACATACCTTGGATGGCTCAGCGTACGACGGAGAAAGCCGGAAGTCAAGGACAGCGAATTGACCGCTATAATTCTATGCCAGGAAACGCCGCCAATTCGTAATGTAATGTTCATGAGTGTGGCACGGACTGGTGTTCCAATTTCTTCTTGCATGGCCTGATACCCGAATCCATAATTGGGGATCGGGCACATTGGAAAGCATTTCATCTTGGAGGCGTCTATGGCGACTGTGACCTCTGTCAGGACCAAGGATGGGTTTGCGAAAGGGAACTCCGACCGCGTTCGCGAGATTTTAAGTTGGTACGAGAGTGACAACCCCGGCGTCAAGACAAACTTGGCCCGTTTGCTCAATGCGGGGCGACTCGGCGGAACCGGGAAGTTTGTCATCCTGCCAGTCGACCAGGGTTTTGAGCATGGCCCTGCCCGGAGTTTTGCTGTTAACCCTCCTGCCTACGATCCCAACTACCATTTTGAGCTTGCGCTTTCAGCGGGCTGTAATGCCTTTGCCGCTCCCTTGGGGTTCATCGAATCCGCAGCGGCCCGTCACGCGGGTGAAATCCCGCTGATTCTAAAAATCAACAATCATGATGTTCTGCACGATGAGAAGGATCCGCTTCCCTCCGTTACGGCGAGCGTATCAGACGCCCTGCGTCTGGGATGCGTCGCCATCGGGTTCACGATCTATCCGGGATCGGCGCAGGCTCAAATCATGTACCAGGAATTGCGCGAAGCTGCGGAAGAAGCGAAGTCAGTCGGACTCGCGGTTGTGGTGTGGTCGTATCCGCGTGGGTCAAGTCTTTCCAAGGCAGGAGAAACTGCGCTCGACGTCGCGGCCTACGCAGCTCACATTGCAGCGGAATTGGGCGCGCACGTCATTAAAGTTAAGTTGCCTACGGATGTCCTGGAGCAGCCCGAAGCCAAAAAGGCCTATGAGACGGCTAACGTCCCCCGCGCAACATTGGCTGACCGTGTTCGCCACGTCGTCCAAGCTACATTCGATGGTCGACGCATCGTCATTTTCTCCGGTGGGCCCAAAAAGGATAGTGATGACGCCGTCTTTGACGAAGCCCGCGCCATCCGCGACGGTGGCGGGTTCGGTTCCATCATTGGACGCAACTCCTTCCAGCGCCCCAGAGAGCACGCCCTGAAATTCTTGGAAACGATTATGGGTATTTACTCGGGTGAAATAAGCTAAAGACGACCGCGGGAAGAATCAAAAGACTCATCGCCTGTAAACGCCGGTTTCGACCCGCCTAAGCCGGCACTCATCGATCCAAAGTGAGAGTATGGGGCAGGAGATTGATCACAGCCCCGCAGTGCTGGAGAGAATTCATTCATGCCCACACTCCTGATTGTCGAAGACGAAGCAAAAATGCGGCGTCTGCTGGAGTTGAACCTAACCGACGAAGGATATTCAGTCCTACCGGCGGCCGATGCCGAAGAGGCGCTGAATACCCTGCGTCAGGAAAAGATCGACCTGGTCCTTACTGACCTTAAGTTACCTGGCATGAATGGCTTGGAATTCCTTCAGACCGTTAAGCGGACTCACTCCAACCTCCCCGTTGTTGTGATGACCGCGTTTGGCACGGTTGAGACCGCGGTTGAAGCCATGAAGCTCGGCGCAAGCGATTATGTGTTGAAGCCCTTTGGCATGGAGGAAATCAAGCTCATTCTCCGCAAAGAGCTGGACGTGCATCGCCTTCGCGAAGAGAACCGGTCTTTGCGCGAAGCTTTAGGGCAGCGCTACCAATTCCGCAACATCATCGCTTACAGTCCGAAAATGCAAGAGGTGTTGGCGACTGTCGAGCGCGTGGCCCCAACGAACTCCACGGTCTTGCTGGGTGGAGAAAGCGGCGTGGGCAAGGATCTAATTGCCCGGGCCATCCACCAGCATTCACGGCGTTCGTCGGAGGCCTTCGTCAAGGTTAACTGCACCGCGATACCGGAAAACCTCCTCGAAAGTGAATTGTTCGGCTATGAGAAGGGAGCATTCACAGGCGCCAATAACACCAAGCCCGGGCGGTTTGAACTTGCCGACAAGGGCACAATTTTTCTGGACGAGATTGGTGACGTGCCGGGTTCGATCCAGGTGAAGCTGCTTCACGTTTTGCAAGATCGCCAGTTTGAACGCCTGGGGGGGACGAAGACCCTTAAGGTCGATGTGCGGGTGGTTGCGGCGACAAATCAGGATTTACGTGCGGCGCTCGAGCAGGGTACCTTTCGCCAGGACCTCTATTACCGACTGAACGTCGTTCCCATCAGTATTCCGCCCTTGCGGGAGCGTAAGGAGGAGATTCCTTACCTCGTTGATTATTTCATTGCCCGATTTGCCAACGAGTCAGGCAAGACTTTGAGTGGAATCACTCCCGCAGCTCTCAAACTCCTGGTGGAATTCCACTGGCCCGGCAATGTCCGCGAGCTGGAGAACATCATCGAGCGCGCTGTGGCCTTGTCCGCCGGATCGGTGATCGATATTTCAGATATTCGACTGGATGTTTCACCTTCGAGCTCGAATCAGTCGGCAGCGGCAGGTGCAGTCCCCTTTCCCCCAGAGGGAATGACCCTGGAACAGTTTGAGGATGAGATCATTCGCGAGTCCCTTCGCCGTGCGAATGGAAACAAAAGCCAGGCGGCACGCCTCCTTGGTCTCTCCCGTAACGCCTTGCGTTACCGTTTGGCTAAACTGGGGGTGCCGGACGAAGAAGAAAAATAAGCTCAACTGGCAGGGAAGCACGGAGGATTTAAGGGGCTTTATTTTTTCGGACCGGGTAGCGTCTTCAGAAATGCATCCAAAACTCCGTTGATGAACTCGACGGACCCATCGCCCGAATATCGTCTTGCAATTTCCAGCGCCTCATTAATTACGGCCTTAGGCGGCGTCGCCTGATCGTGGAGGAGTTCATACGCGGCCATCCGCAGGATATTTCGATCGACGGCCGCCATGCGGTCGAGGCGCCAATTGGCGGAATGCTCTTGGAGAATTCGGTCGAGATTTTGAACATCGTCAACCGCCCCCCGGAAGAGCCCACGAGCAAAAGTTTCGACCTCAGGATTGGGCTTGTGCTCGCGAAAAAATGAACCACAGACCTGATCTGGCGTATTGCCCCCCAGTTCCCATTGATAGAGCATCTGCATCGCATATTCGCGTGATTTTCGTCTTGAGGGCATTATTCTTTGTATTCCAGCCGCTGCCGGAGATTTTCCAGTGCCGTGTCGTGTGAAATAGCAGCACGCGTCATTCTAGCAGGCTTTAGGACGGCCCCAAAATTTGGTCTGCCGTTATTTGGGAGTTCGATTTGGTGAGACATG